>CAYNGF010000013.1:0-55288 GCA_964396515.1 uncultured Paludibacter sp. | reverse complement strand
TTTGATAATGATTTTGCCCGTACCAGTCGTATTTTTTGCCCGAAGTGTAAATTCAATCATTTTTTCACCGGTCGATTCAAAATTCAAAGTCCTTGTTGTTCCATCTTCAACAGCAAATTTGGCATCTGTCTGTATTTGTACACTTACGTTTTTCACATTCTTGTCCATAGCGAAAACTGAAACAGGCACTTTTATAACTTCAGTAGGGCTGATTACTCTTGGTAAAGTAGGCAAAACCATGACAGCCTGTCGCACAGGCACCGTTTTTTCGGCCGAACCATATGCGCCATCCTGACCAGCCACAACCATAACTCTTACCGAACCTACATAATTCGGCATAGTAAACGAGTGTGTTTTCGAACTTTTTGCCGGGATTGTAAACGGACCCTGAAATAAAACTACCGGTTTAAAGCGGTTATTGTTTTCCTTCCCCTTGCGGTCAAGATATTGGTCGCCTCCAATTGCATACAAACCTGCAAGTTTGCCTGTAAATGCGCCGGCGACGTATTTATACATATCCCAGGTGCGTACGCCCAGCGCTTCGTGGGTGTAAAAAGTTTTCCATGGGTCAGGGGTGGTGAATCGAGTTAAATCAAGTAAACCTTCGTCAACGATGGCAATGGTATAAGTCATTGGTTTTCCATTGATTTCATCAACTTTTACATCAAACTTTTGTAAAGGCTTCAATTCCTGCGACATGGAAATTCTCGGACTCAAATGCGTTTCTGCATCTTCCACATCAACTGCCTGTACGCCATACATTCTTATGGGGAAATCATTTTTACCATGATTGTGTGGTTGAATATACGAAACATGAATGTAGATATTAGGAGCCATTTCGGGTGTAGCCTCAAACGAAAATTGCTTTTTACCATCAGGCTCAAACCAGTAATTATTTAAAATTCTGCTTCCGGTTTCGATGCTGATAAGCGCTTTTCCCTGGTGTGTTACAGGTAAATCCACTATAATTTTTTCGCCGGTTTTATATGTTTTCTTGTTGGTTTGGAACATCAGCATTTCCGCTCCGCCCGGATTGTTGTTTCCGGCATTGCTCCACCACCCCCGATACGAAGTATAGAAAATTCCTCCTGTGGAATGTCCGCTTTCTGTATTTGTAAGCCGAATGTATTTTCTTCCCCAATCTTGTGTTCCGAGATTCATTTCGTAAATTCCTCGTCCGTTATCTACCTTAATTATATCTGATTTTATCAGTTTTGAATTTTGATTGGTAACATAACTTGCCAGATATTCTTCGGCTGACTGCTCCCACCACCAGCGCCAGTAAATACTGAAAATTTCAACTTTTACTATTCCTGATTCGGGTTTCCCGTTTTCATCAACAAGCGCAATCGGGAATAAATTTTTTTCATCGGAGTTCAGTGCATTATTCCATCCTTTTCCTTGAGGTATTTTTACGCCAACATACGATTTGAAAGGTGAGTATTTAAACAATGAACGGTCGGTACTGAAATCGCCGCCTCCTTCGAAAGCAGTGGTTTTCATTTGTACGGACAACATGCCGGGAGCATCGGTATCGAAATCGAAACGTGCGTTTACATTAGCAGTACCTTCGTTATTAAGTTTACCATCGAAAACCGGAATTTCCTGCGAAGCAATTTTTTTTGCCGGATCATCGAAGATATAATCTTTGGCGCTTTCGAAAGTTGTTTTGGATGCTGCCATGGTGGCTTCTATTTTTACACGCGCATTGGATGCCGGCGCTCCATGCAGCCAATTTACCTGAAGTTTGCCATTTATTGGTTGAGTCTTTTTCAAAAGTTGGTTTCCAAAATCAAGTTTTATTTTCAAACGATTGGGTTTTACGGTTTCAATACGCAGATTTCGACCAAACTCTGAACCTCCTACACGTATTTTCACCGACCAGTTTCCGGTAGGCGATGAAGGATTCGTTTTTAAAATAAAATTGTAGAAGCCATTGGTATGCGTGGTTTTCACACCCCGGTAAATTAGTTGTCCGGATGGATTTCTCAATTCGAGAATTACGGGATGATTTGCAGGTAAAGATTTGTTTTTATCTTCGAGTATAAAAGTAAGATAAATGGGGTCGCCGGGTCGCCAAACACCACGTTCGCCGTATATAAAACCTTTCACGCCCTTTTTCAGTTCTTCGCCTGCCACATCGAACATGCTCAGCGAAAGTGAGGAAGCTTGGTCGAGCCGTAAATAACCTCTTTGATTTCCTTTTTTGGCTATCAGCACAAAAGGTTTCTCCTGTAGCAAAATTTTGCAAAATCCATCCGAATTTGTTTTGGATTTACCTACAATTTGATTTTGCAGATTTCTGAATTCAAGTTCAATATCGCTCAGTGCTTTTGTGTCCATTAAACTTGTAACTGCCACAAAATAATTATTGTCAGCGCCTGCTTTGGCTATAATCCCAAAGTCAGAAGCCAGTACATTCCGTGCAACTTTGTGAGCACTGCCCATATAATACGATGGCTTACAAGGATCATCACGTTCCTGCCAGTTATAGTTTTCGTAATCCCAGTAGGAATCATCTTCGTAGTATCCCCAATAATCCGATGCTGGTTCGTTATAATTTTCATTCGGATCTACGGGTTCAGTGTATGTTTCGTCTTCATCCCCGCCATCGACACAGGGATATAATGAATGTTTTTTTCTGAAACTAATTTCTATACGATAAATTGCTCCAGGTTCAGGTGAAATCAGTTTCGATAAATCCAGCGAAAAATTGTTCCATTGCGAATAATCAATCGGATCATCAGAAGTAAGTGGAACTTCCTGGCTGTAAACTACACGTCCAACGCGTTTTAATTCATTATTTTGGTCCAACTGATTTACCTGTAAAAATTGCACAATGTTATTTTCGAAGATTTTGATCACTTTTACATCAACCGCTTTCAGACTTACTGCTCTGAACGGGAATAAAATACCATCGCTATTGGGTACGATAACGCCTTCGCCTATTAATTCTACCTGAGGTTTCAAACTAACAAACCGAATTTTTTTTGTAAAAAACTCATTCATTGTTTTTTCGTTGAAATTCCGAAGCCCTTTTTGAATGTCTAAATAAACATCGCCCGTTATGGTTTGTGTCGGAATAAGTTTAACCACATTGCCGGTTGCCAAAATTTGAAGAGGAACACCGTTGGATAAAGAAAGCAAACCATCGAAATCCTGTCGTTTACTTAAAGGGTCAGAAAAAAACACTTCGATCATAGCTTTTGGAACTGATGTATTCTTAACGTGAATAACTTTAAATTGATTTAATCCCGGCATCACAAATTCAGTCTCGCCATTTTTAGCATCAATTTTTTTTCCATTCCACTCAATTTTAATCGTGTATGGATTGTCCTTTCGTTCTACATTTTGGAGCGTGAAATTATGCAATCTGCCATCTTTGCTGTGTGACCAACGAATGTTTTTGCCTGCATTTTCGCTAAAACTCACTAACGATTCAATATCTTTATTGTCTGCAACATCGGCCGTTATAAACGAACCATGAACTATCTGCATTTTCATATCTCCTTCATCCACTGGTTCTATGCCGTTAAATTCGTAACTGATGTATTGCTTCATCACTTGAAAGCAAAATTTCAGTGTTTTTAGCTCCGATGGAACTTTCACGAATTTATCAATTGCAAATTGTGCTTCATATAGCTTCCCCGATTCCAGATTCTTTTCAGGAATAAACTGAATGGTTTGTTTATCCATCCAAATAGCTTTGCCTTCAATGCCCGGGGTAAATGTGAAAGGATTTGATGTGAGTTCTTTTCCTGCAACAGCGTCAGCAACTTCCTGTACCAAACGTACCTGAATTTTTGTAGCATTGGAAACCACACCTGAAGTAAACGAAATAACATACGCCGAAAAAGCAGGATCGACTTGATAAGGTTTCAGGTTTTTCTGACAGGAAAACGAGGTTAAAATGATGGCAACGATAGTGAATAATTGCGTAAAACGCATATTTTGATTTGTTTTCATAAAAATATCTCTTAGGGATAAGTAATTTAATATGTTGAAGTGCAAATGGTACTAGCAAGCACAAATGTAATTGAATTAAGCCATTAGGCAATTTATTTTTTTTAAAATTGCAACAGTTCGGGAGAAAAAAAATTAATTATAAAATTAACGGATTTATGTTGCTTTTATTTGTCGGAATAATGATTTTGAAATAGAAATAATTTTGATGTTTAATACAAGTTCAATAATAATTTATACATTATGGATTTATTCTTAGTGGTTTTTTGTTTAGCTAACTTCTGACTAAACAAATAATCAAAAAAAATTTTTAAAAATAATCGAATCTCAAATAATTTTTCATATGTTTTTACGTTTTCAGATTAAACAAAATAATTATTCGATTTGCCTATGCAAAAAACTACTACTTCCCTAAAAAAAACTGATTTTTTAACCGACAAGAAAAATTTTTCAACTGATGTTGAAATGCAACCTTCAGACAAAACATTGGAAAAAATTTTACAATTTGCAGCGGCTTACAAAGTGCAAAAGTTATCAAAAAATCAGTATGTTGAAATGATACTTAATTAAAAACCAAAAAATCTTCGGACAAAATTCCGAAGATTTTTTTGTAATAATTTGATAATTTGTAAAAAATAACTACTTTTGCACCACAAAACATAATTATAATGACTCGATTTTTTACATACTTTTATTTTTACTTTTACTTTTCCGAGTGAGAGCAGGATAAATTTATGTAAATTATTTTGAAATGAAATTAATTAAACACGATAATAAATCCTGCTCAAACACACTGAGCAGGATTTTTTTTTGAAATAATTCTGATTTCAAAATGGATTTCAAAATCAAACTCGAAACAAAATAATAAATATAGAACATGCATGACCAAATATATATGTATTGGTAAAACTAAGTAATAATTATATAATAACAAAATTCAAACTACGTTCTTATTCACCATTTAGGGGGTTAGGGGGCAAAAATAAGTTTATGAAACAAATAGCTATTCAAGGTGGCATTGGCGCATATCATGGAATTGCAGCCGAAAAATTTTTTGAAGGAGAAGAAATCGAAATAATTCCCTGCAATACATTTCGCGATATCTTTCGAACGATAGAGAGAAATCCGAATGTTATGGGCATAATGGCAATTGAAAATACCATTGCCGGAAGTTTATTGCCAAATTATGAGCTGCTAAAAGAATATAAATTGCCAATTGCCGGCGAGTACAAATTACGCATATCGCATTGTCTGGCTGCATTACCGGGAACTTCGATACACGACATTAAAGAAGTTCAGTCGCATCCTATTGCTTTGATGCAATGTGGAAATTTTCTGGACACTCTGCCTGGAGTGAAAATTGTTGAACATGAAGATACGGCTCTCGCTGCAAGAGATATTGCAGTTAACAAAATGGAAAAAACAGCTGCTATTTGCAGTACAAGAGCAGCTGAAATTTATGGACTCGAGGTATTGGCATCAGCCATTGAAACCAACAAGCGGAATTTTACCCGTTTTCTTATTTTCGGGAACAAATGGATGGTTGAAGAAATTCAGAAAAATGAAGTTATCAATAAAGCTTCAATTGTTTTTACCTTACCTCATTCCGAAGGCAGTTTGTCAAAAGTACTTTCCGTTTTTTCGTTTTATGGTATAAATCTCACAAAAATACAATCGCTGCCTATCATTGGCAGGGAATGGGAATATCAGTTTTATGTCGATTTTGATTTTACCGATCACGAGCGTTACCGTCAATCACTTTCGGCTATTAAACCATTAATCAACGAGTTACGAACACTTGGAGAGTATCCCGAAGGCAGTACGCATGAGGAGTAGGATTTAGTTACAAGTTACGAGGAAAAGAGTGACAAGGAGACAAGGAAACAAGTTAACAAGTTAACAAAAACCATAAAGTATTGGAAGGTATAATTAAAAATTCCGAAAGACGGTTTAAATAAACCTCTCAGGGTGCTTGCACCTGACAGCGTTTAAAGAAAAAATAATAAAAAAAATGAACACATCAATACATCAAAAAATTGCACCTGCAGAGCGATTAAACTCGGTTAGTGAATATTATTTCTCCAAAAAGCTTAAAGAAATCGCCGAACTCAATGCGCAGGGAAAGAATATCATCAGTTTGGGAATTGGGAGTCCCGATTTGCCTCCTTCGGAAGAAACTGTTGAAACTTTGTGCGCTGCTTCGCATGATGCTGGAATGCATGGTTATCAGCCATATATCGGAATACCCGAACTTAGAAAAGCTTATTCCGATTGGTATAGACGTTGGTTCAATGTAGAATTAAATCCGGCTAACGAAATTCTTCCATTGATTGGATCAAAAGAAGGCATTCTGCATATTTCCATGGCTTTTCTCAATCCCGGCGATGGTGTATTGGTGCCTAATCCGGGTTATCCTACTTATATGTCTGTCAGCAATCTGGTACAGGCGAATGTGCTTACTTATGATTTGTACGAAAACCATGCATGGCAGCCTGATTTTGATAAGTTAGAACAAAACGACCTTAGCAATGTTAAATTAATGTGGGTAAACTACCCCAATATGCCAACAGGAGCAAGCGCAACGGTAGAATTATTCGAAAGGCTTCTGGCATTTGGAAAAAAGCATGGAATCGTTATAGTAAATGATAATCCTTACAGTTTTATTCTAAATAATAAACATTTAAGTATATTGCAAATTCCCGGAGCAAAAGATATATGTATCGAGTTGAATTCGATGAGTAAATCGCACAACATGCCGGGATGGCGTATGGGTATGCTGGCTACAAACCCCGTTTTTCTCGAATGGATTTTGAGGGTAAAAAGTAATATCGACAGCGGTCAGTTTAAACCCATGCAACTTGCAGCTGTAAAAGCTTTGCAGAACAGTGATGAATGGCATCAAAAAATGAATATTGAATTGTATGCAAAACGACGATTGTTGGCTGAGAAAATTATGCTAACACTGGAATGTACTTTCGACCCCACTCAGGTAGGTATGTTTCTATGGGGAAAAATTCCGGAAAAATATGCCAATAGTGGCGAACTTGCCGATAAAGTACTTTACGGAGCAAATGTTTTTATTACACCCGGATTTATTTTTGGCACTAATGGAAACAGATACATTCGTATATCGTTGTGCGCTAACGAAAAAATGCTTTCAGAAGCGCTGGAACGGGTAAAAAAATCCCTAACCCCTAAAGTGGAATAATACAAGTGAACAAGTAAATAAGTAAACAAGATAAAAAGGTAAAAAAGCAACTTAGGAATAAATAAAACAAAAAACATTTGAATCCCTAAAACTCTTGAAATACTTGAACTCTTGAAACATTTGAAACTTATCAAAACAAACACGAAACGTAAAACACGAAAAAATAAAAGAATATGGAATTCGAATCGATTTTATTGCCCGGAATTGAGGCAAAACGACCTTTGGTGATTGCAGGACCATGTAGCGCTGAGTCGGAAGAACAGGTTATGGAAACAGCTAAAGGATTGGCTGCTATTGGTATAAAAATATTTCGCGCAGGTATTTGGAAACCGCGTACAAAACCCGGAGGATTTGAAGGAATAGGAGTAAAGGGCTTGCCATGGCTCAAAAGAGTAAAAAATGAGCTTGGAATGTACACAGCGGTCGAAGTGGCAACAGCAAAACACGTACGCGATGCACTTGCAAACGATGTGGATATTCTTTGGATTGGCGCCAGAACTTCAGCGAATCCTTTTGCTGTACAGGAAATTGCCGATGCACTTGAGGGTACAACTGTGCCGGTATTTATCAAAAATCCTGTGAATCCTGATCTCGATTTATGGATTGGCGCGATTGAACGTATTTATAATGCAGGGGTTCGAAAAATTGCTGCGATACACCGCGGTTTCAGTTCGTTTGATAAGAAAATTTATCGGAATTTACCGCAGTGGCATATTCCGATAGAATTGCACCGACAGTTGCCGGAATTGCCAATACTTTGTGATCCGAGTCATATTGGAGGAAAGCGTGAGTTGGTAGCACCTATTTGCCAGCAAGCTTTAGACTTAAATTTTGATGGATTAATTATTGAATCGCATTGCAATCCCGAAAAAGCCTGGAGCGATGCGGCACAGCAGGTTACTCCGGCTGTACTCGATTTTATTCTAAATACTCTGGTGATAAGAGATACTGCACAAACTACCGAAAATCTTTCGCAATTACGTCGTCAGATTGATGAGTTGGATAATAGCTTGCTTGAATTACTTGCCCGTCGTATGAGAGTGTCGGAGGAAATTGGTCAGTACAAAAAAGAACACAATATGCCGATTTTACAAGCTCAACGCTATGATGAAATTCTTAAAAACAGAATTGCTCAAGCCGAACAAATGGGAATGGATGGCGAATTTATGAAAACTGTATTGGTAGCAATTCACGAAGAGTCGGTACGTCATCAGCAAAAAATAATGGAGGGTTAGGAGTTATTTCAGCATCAAAAAATAAACCGGAATTGCTTAACTGTAGCTTTCCGGTTTTTTATTTGAGATTATTTTTTTACAAAACGGTTAATGTAAGGAATGTTTTTCAATGGAAAATCTCGCTTTATCAGAAAAACAAGAAATCCAATCATTAGGAATGTTTTTAGTGAAATGTTTAACCAAAAATAGGGGGTTTTAATAAATAAACTTACTACAAACAATACCAAAGTAAGAAGAGTATATATGCCTATAGTTTTCATGTCGTACCGAATCGGCATATATTTCTGTCCTACTAAGTAGGATAAAACCATGATTACGAAATAACAAACAAAAGCGGATATTGCCGAGCCCCAGTAACTGTATTCGGGTACAAGCAATACATTCCCAACAACAATCAGGATCGTACCTATTATCGAGAACCATGCGCCGTACATTGTCCTGTCCGTGAGTTTATACCATATCGAAAGATTAAAATAAATCCCTTGAAAAATAAAAGACACAAGTATGATAGGAAGAATGTCTAAACCAACCCAATAGCTCTTCTGAATTATAAGTTTCAAAATATCAACATACATTACCATACCCAAAAAAATCACAAAAGAGAAAATGATAAAATATTTCATGGCATCGGCATATACGCCATGGCTGTTTTTATCTTTATGCTGAGCAAACACAAAGGGTTCGTAGGCAAATCTGAACGCTTGCGTGAACATCATCATTACCATCGATAATTTTGAAGTTACACCGTAAATTCCAAGTTCCGATTTTCCGAGATTTCCTTCTCGTAAATATGGAAAAATAATTTTATCGAGATTCTGATTGGCAATACCTGCAATTCCAAGTATCAGTAAAGGAAGTGAGTATTTCAGTATGCTTTTTAGTAGTTTTAAATCAAGTTTGAAATATGCGTCAGCTATATGTTTTGATAGAATTAATGTCTGGATTACAGTGGCAATAAGATTTGAAATAAATACATAACCTACGCCATAATCAGGGTTGTAAAACCATGATATCAATTGTGGTGCTTTTATATGTATCCATGGACAAAACAACAAGAAGAATAAATTGAAAATAATATTCAGAACTACATAGACGAATTTAAGAACTGCAAACTTAACAGGTCGATTTTTAAAGCGTAAGTGAGCAAAAATTATCGACGAGAAGGCATCTAATGCAACAATAGTAGCCATAATGCCGATAAATTCAGGATTTGCACTGTAATCCAGTATTCCGGCTACAGGTTTGGAAAATAAAATACTTAATAATGCAAAAAGGAGAGAAGTGAATCCAACCGAAATGAGTGTATTTCCATATACCTTCGGAGCATCTTCTTTGTTTTTATTGGCAAAACGGAAATAACCCGTTTCCATACCATAGGTGAGTATAACCAGCAAAAGCGACGACCATGCATAAAAGTTGGTAACCACGCCATTATCGGCTTGAGTAGCTAAATAAAAGGTGTAAAAAGGAGTTAGCAGCCAGTTTAAAAACTTTCCAAGTATGCTGCTCATTCCGTAAATTGCAGTATCCTTAGCCAGTTTCTTCATTTGTTCAGCCATATATGCGGTTGTCTGTGTATTATTTCTTATTGAAAAAATTTATGACTTTCTCAGCCAATCTCATTTCGGTTGAAGGTTCAAAATCTTCGGCTTTCAGATAACCCCCTCCAATTAAAAGCTTTACTGCTTCTTCAGCTTGTTCTTCACGCACTTTAAGTTTCACTCCACCATTTACATTCGCTAAATAAGCACGGTTAATTACCTCGTCGATTCCAAAACATTCAATTCCCATCGATGCAAGATAAGCTTTCGCCATTTCAAAATCGACCGAACTGCTGAACGAACGAATAGTTACAAGATTATTCATAATTATAAATTATTGCTGTTAATTGTCAAATCTCCACTCTCCACTGTCAATTGTCCACTGTCCACTAATTAAACCCTCTTTGTTTTTTCAAACTTTCATAAGCTTCATTTATGGCACGGAATTTTTCGGTAGCCGATTTTTTCACATCTTCGCCGAGGTTTGCTACTTTATCGGGGTGATATTTCATTGCCATCCGACGATATGCTTTTTTTATTTCTTCGATGGTTGCGCCGGGTTCTATTTCAAGTGCTTTGTAAGCCCAATCTTTATCTTCGTGCTTTACATAAGGCGCTTTTAACGCTTCAAATTCGGTTGATGAAATTCCGAAAATATTGCTAATGCGTTGAATGACTTTTAATTCATTGTAATTCAGATCTCCATCGGCAAAAGCAATATCAAAAAGTAAACGTACTAATTGCAGTTTTGCAGAATAGTTCATGTAAAGGTTTATCTGTGAAGCCACTTCGGTCTCGTTGATGGGCTGTTCAAGTAGCTTTTTCAGTATTTGCAATGCATCTAATGCGCCTTGCTCTCCAAAATTTGCAACCAGAAAACGCTTAGCAACACCAAGTTCTGATTTTTTTACTTCACCATCAGCTTTCAACACGCATGCAATCATTACCAACAAACTCATTTTAAAATCAGTCTCAGTAGTGCGACTTGTTGTTTTATTCACGTTTTCAGTGGCTGGTTTGTCGAACATAGAACCAACTGCAAAGCCTATCAGTGCACCAATGGGTCCGCCAAATACCCATCCAATGCCACCTCCTAACCATTTACCAAATCCTGCCATAATCGAAAAGAAATATTTTTTGCTTATTAAAACGCTGCAAAGATATGAAAATTATAGCATTTTGATTGTGAAAATTTTTATACTTCAATTTTCAAAATCTTTTAAAATATGAAACGGTTTTTATATTTCAACAGTGAAACATAAAAACCGTTCCAGGCAAATTTTCTGAAATTTTATTTATCTAATATGCATGGCTGTCATTGTTTATATCTTCAATATCGGTGCGTTTTTTCTCAAGCGAACGCCATGCATAAATGATATATCCTAATACAAATGGGATAAGTATTGAAACAATTGTCATTGTACGCAAAGTAAATTCGCTCGACGATGAGTTGAAAATTGTAAGTGAACTTTGAAGGTCAGTTGTTGACGGATAATATGCGGTGTTGTTGTAGCCGGCTACAAGCAACAAACTACATACGGTTAGAATAGTACCAACACCGGCAAACCATATTCCTTTTTTAAAGGTAGTTTTCAGTATTGTACCAATAATACCCCAGAGTACTCCTACTACTCCAACAAGGAATAAAATAAGAACAACCGGCATTTCAATTAGGTTGAAAAAATATTTGTATTTTTCCATAAATACCTCTCCTGTTTCTGGTTTCACGGCAAATCCATCGGCAAGTAAAGTCCATATAACAAATGTCAGGAAAAACACTAAAAAGGGAATAGCGTTAATTAAAACAGCTTTCTTTGAACGTTTTTCGAGGTTTTCATTTTTCAAACGGTTAACGAAGAAAAGCGCTGCCAATGTACGTGAGAGGAAGAATACAGCCAAACCAAGCATCCAGTTGCGAAGGCAAAGAAGTGCTTCCAAACCATGCCACTCGTTAGCCCAACGGCTTATTACGGGTGAGAACTCATTGGTTATATTACCTTTGTTCACTGTAAATTCCGAACCTGTAAAGAATGTGGCGATTGCTGCTCCTAGTAGAATTGTGCCAAGTAAACCATTTATAAACAGAAATACTCTATAAGTAGTTTTACCGAATATATTTCCTGGTTTCGACTGAAATTCGTACGATACTGCCTGAATAATGAAACAAAAGAGTATTGCCATCCAAACCCAGTAAGCACCACCGAAACTGGTAGAGTAAAACAATGGAAACGAAGCAAAAAATGCTCCTCCAAATGTTACAAGCGTAGTAAAAGTATATTCCCATTTACGCCCTAACACATTTACAAGGAGTCGCCGCTCATCCTCATCTTTCGACAATGAGAAAATCATTGATTGTCCGCCCTGAACAAATAAGAGAAAAGAAAGAATACCACCTAACAGTGAAATTATAAACCACCAGTATTGCTGTAGAAATGAATATGTAAACATAATATTTGATTTAATTTGGATTTAAAAAACTGTTATTTAATTCAAAATTAATTAAGAAATCATTCCTTAATCCTGTGCAGGACCTTTCTTAATTTGTTTTACCATAATTCCAATTTCGGCAAAAAGCAACGCTGTAAATAATGCGAGGAACAGGAAGAAGGTAATTTTTACCGAATCTGATGATATTGCCGAAACTGATGCTCCTACAGGCAGTAAATCCTGAATTGCCCATGGTTGTCGTCCCAATTCTGCGACTATCCAACCAAGTTGAGATGAGACATAACCCAATGGTATACTTAGAAGCGCTAACCAAAGGAATATACTGTATTTTTCATAATTTATTTTCTTGCTGAAACTAAAGAATGTGAATAGTGCGAATAAGGCAATAAAATACATTCCAAGTGTAACCATAATATGAAAAGCATAAAATGTACGGGGAACATTCGGTATGCTTTTCCCGGGTCTGCTTAGATAAGAGTATCCGAAGTATTTAAAATTTTCGTCGAGTAATGCTTTATGAGCGGCTGCTGCCACTGTATCGTTGTCAGCTTTGGCTTGTTTGTAATCGGCGAGAGCTTGACGAGCAATCTTTCCACGCTCATTTTTCTCAGCGAATGATAAAGCTACGCCGTCTTTTGTTTGATATCCTCCCTCAATGATATCGTTAATACCCGGAACAAAAGCATTAGCATCGCGATACCCCAGGAACGAAAGTGCTTTCGGAATTCCAATTTTGAAAATATAGGGATCAATACTATCATTGTAAGATTTTTTTGAAGGATTTAAAATTCCAACTGCAACTAACTCAGCTCCTTTCTTTCCATGGTATAAACCTTCCATAGCTGCAAGTTTCATGGGCTGTTCCTGTGCTACGTTATAAGCCGAACCATCACCTGTGGTAGCTGTAAGTATGGCTGCTACTAAACCGAAAGTGGCTGCAACTTTAATACTTTTTTTGGCAAAATCAATGTCGCGCTTTTTGATGATAAACCATGCACTTACACCCAAAACAAATAATGCTCCAACAATCCAGCTTGATACTATGGTATGGAAAAATTTATTCCATGCAAAAGGTGAAAGCAATGCCCAAAAATCAACCATTTCGTTACGAACAGTGTCAGGATTAAATTCCATTCCAACCGGATGTTGCATCCAAGCATTAGCAACCAGAATCCAGAATGCTGAAAGTGTGGCTCCTAGTATTGTTAGCCAGGTTGACGTAAGATGAAAGCCCTTGCTTACTTTGTTCCACCCAAAAAACATGATAGAAATAAATGTGGCTTCCATAAAAAATGCCAATATCCCTTCAATGGCTAAAGGTGCACCAAAAATATCCCCTACAAACCAACTGTAGTTCGACCAGTTGGTGCCAAACTGAAATTCAAGGATAATTCCCGTGGCTACCCCAACTGCAAAATTAATTCCGAAAATGGTCATCCAGAATTTTGTGGTTTTTTTCCATTTTTCATCGCCTGTGCGATAATAAATAGTTTCCATGATTGCCTGAATTATTCCAATTCCGAGGGTTAGTGGCACAAATATCCAGTGATACATTGCTGTGAGTGCAAATTGCATTCTCGACCAATTGACTAACGATACGTCCAATAGTTCCATAAATAATAAGTATTAATAAATTAAAGGTTTCGAAATTATTTGTTAATTAACTCTTGTCGTACATGGTCTGCTCTTTCCTGTTCGGTTGCAAAATTAGTTTTCAGGAAATTCGGAAAGAAAAATGTTTTCAGAATTCCAAACATGATAAATAATTTTATGGCTATAATTAACCACAAGGTTTTACCTATAGTCATGTTTGAAAATCCCTCTTTATAAAATTGATAAACTTTTTTCAATGCATTCATATGTCAGTTTTTAAAATTTGGGCACAAATATAATTAAAATCTTTATAATAATGTATTCATTTCAATTAAAGATACAT
The DNA here is from genome assembly GCA_964396515.1 of uncultured Paludibacter sp. Lineage (GTDB taxonomy): Bacteria > Bacteroidota > Bacteroidia > Bacteroidales > Paludibacteraceae > Paludibacter. The sequence goes on along the minus strand of CAYNGF010000013.1, from coordinate 40,957 downwards.
CCCACACTTTTTTTGGATAAAAAAATGCTGAAAGAGTTGTACAACTTTCAGCATTTTTCAAAGATAGTTTGTGCGGTTACGCTTAAAATCAAATTACAGAAAACTTGTTTAATTTTTCTACAAATATAATATTGAAAATTTTATAAATACAATGAATTAGAGCTATTTATAAAAACTTAATTTCCGATTTCAGATAAAAATTTAATTCTCACGAGCCTGATTTCAGTTTCGCTGAAGTCGTCTTCGCCCAATTCTCTCAGCGCAGGTTCAATTTTATCGGTCTCTGCAGTTCTAAAATATTCGAATATTTCATCAACACGGTCCGGATCCATAATTTCATCGAGGAAATAATCGATATTGATTTTTGTGCCTGAATATACAATTGCTTCTATTTCGTCCAGCAATTCATTAATTTCTAATCCTTTAGCCATAGCAATATCATCAAGCGCAATTTTGCGATCGATAGATTGGATAATGGATACCTTTAGTTTTGATTTGTTGGGAACTGTGCGTACACGCAAATCTTCAGGACGAATAATTTCGTTTTCCTTAACATGTTCCTTTATGACTTTCAGAAAATCCTCGCCATAACGTTTTGCTTTTCCTGAACCCACACCCGGAATGTTTTGAAGTTCCTCCATGGTAATGGGGTAAGTAGTAGCCATAGCTTCGAGCGAAGGGTCTTGAAAAATAACAAAAGGAGGAACATCTAATTTCTTGGACATTTTCTTTCTCAGATCTTTCAGAATAGAGAAAAGAACATCGTCGGCAGCACAAGTGCCTCCTGAAGTTTTTGCAACAGCATCCTCATCTTCATCTTCAAATTCAGTATCTTTCACTACAGGGAAAGGTTTTGGTGATTTAATGAATGTTTTACCTGCAGGGGTTAATTTCAAAAGACCGTAATTTTCTATGTCCTTTGAAATATATCCGGCTAAAAGAGCCTGCCTAATAACTGCATGTAAGAGTTTTTCATCTTCGTCAGTAGCAGATGCAAAATTTTCAAGTTCGTCGTGCTGATAAGTTTTTATATCCGAAGTTTCGTTTCCTTTAAGGATATCAACAATGTGTTCGGCTTTAAATTTTTCCCGAACTTCAAGTATCGTTTCCAATACTAACGACAGTAGTTCCTGTCCTTCAATAGTTTTACGTGGTTTCATACAATTATCGCAACTTCCGCAGTTATCATTTTTGTATTCTTCTCCGAAATAATGCAGTAAAAGTTTACGCCTGCAAATTGAAGATTCGGCATAAGCTTGTGTTTCGAACAGTAACTGGTTGCCAATTTCCTGCTCGGCAACAGGTTTTCCCTGCATAAATTTACGGAGTTTGTCAAGATCTTTATAAGCGTAATAAGCTATACACTGTCCTTCACCGCCATCGCGTCCGCCTCTTCCGGTTTCCTGATAGTACCCTTCGAGACTTTTAGGCATGTCATAATGAATTACAAACCGAACATCCGGTTTGTCGATTCCCATACCGAAAGCTATGGTAGCTACAATTATCTGCACTTTTTCCATCAGAAACTTATCCTGATTTTCTGTGCGTATAGCTGATTCCATACCTGCATGATATGGAAGACAAGATATGCCGTTTACAGTAAGTATTTCAGCGAGTTCTTCGACTTTTTTCCTACTCAGGCAATATATTATTCCTGATTTACCGGCCTGGCTCCGAATAAATTTTATAATGTCTTTATCGACATTATTCGTTTTGGAGCGCACTTCGTAATACAGATTTGGTCTGTTAAACGATGATTTAAATACTGTTGCTCCGAGCATACCAAGGTTTTTCTGAATATCGTGCTGAACCTTAGGAGTTGCCGTGGCAGTTAGTGCTATAATGGGTGCGACTCCAATTTCATTAATTAAAGGACGAATTCGTCGATACTCCGGTCTGAAATCGTGCCCCCATTCTGAAATACAATGAGCTTCGTCAATAGCATAAAAGGAAATTTTTACCTGTTTTAGAAATTCAATATTATCTTCTTTTGTAAGCGACTCGGGGGCAACATAAAGTAATTTGGTTTTCCCTGAAACAATGTCTGCTTTAACCATGTCAATAGCCTGACGTGTTAAAGAAGAATTCAAAAAATGAGCAACACCGTCTTCCTCACTGAAATTACGCATCGCATCAACCTGATTTTTCATAAGTGCGATAAGTGGTGAAATCACTATAGCCGTACCATCCATTAACAATGAAGGTAATTGGTAACATAACGACTTTCCTCCACCGGTAGGCATTAATACAAAAGTATCTTTCATTTCGAGTACATTTTGTATAATTGCCTCCTGATTGCCCTTAAAACTGTCAAAACCGAAATGTTTTTTCAGATGTGCAGTTAAATCAGAATGTTTTATCATGCCGGATTAGTTTTATAAATCTCAATTTTTACGCTTAAACAAAAAATTATTGTGCGGTTTTTTGTTTGTTTTATAAAGTTATTTATTAGCGTAACAAAATTATAAACAGATTTCAAATATACAAGTTGTTTGTAAAAAAAAATCAGGGAAAATGTAATTTATTTTCATTTCACCCTGTTTTGTTTAAAAATGTTTGATAATTATGACTATAAAATTCTTATTTATGCAGACTTTAATCGATTAACATTTGCTTTTTCAATAATCGAACGAGCATAATCAGTAGTAATTTCAAGTTTTTTCTCTTTTGTCGAAGGCATTTCGTACATCTTATCCATTATTATGGTTTCAGTTATTGAGCGTAATCCACGGGCTCCCAGTTTAAACTCAATAGCTTTATCCACAATATAATTCAATACATCTTCGGTAAAATGCAACTCAATATGATCCATTTTAAAAAGTTTCACATATTGTTTAATAATTGAATTTTTGGGTTCAGTCAAAATACGTCTTAGAGCATCTCTATCGAGAGGTTCGAGGTATGTCAATATTGGCAAGCGCCCGATTATTTCAGGTATTAAACCGAACGACTTCAAATCCTGGGGTGCAATATACTGAAGTAAATTGTTTCTGTCGATTGAAGCATTTTCTGTTGAATTGTATCCAACAACGCGTGTATTTAGCCTTGCAGCAATTTTTTTCTCAATCCCATCGAAAGCTCCTCCGCAAATAAACAATATATTTTGAGTGTTTACAGCTATCATTTTTTGTTCAGGATGTTTGCGACCTCCTTGTGGAGGTACGTTCACAACCGAACCTTCGAGTAATTTAAGCAAACCTTGTTGAACGCCTTCGCCGCTAACATCGCGAGTTATACTTGGATTGTCGCTTTTACGGGCAATTTTATCTATCTCATCGATAAAAACTATGCCTCTTTCGGCTTCTTTAACGTTATAATCAGCAACCTGAAGCAGGCGTGTAAGAATACTCTCAATATCCTCGCCCACATATCCTGCTTCGGTAAGTACCGTAGCATCAACGATAGTAAAGGGAACATGAAGCTTGCGGGCTATGGTACGTGCAAGCAAAGTTTTTCCTGTACCGGTGGAACCCACCATAATTATATTGGATTTTTCTATTTCAACATCATCGCTGGTTTTTTCTTGCATCAACCTTTTGTAGTGATTGTAAACGGCTACTGAAAGAAACTTTTTTGCTTCGTCCTGTCCAATAACGTATTGATCGAGATATTGTTTTATTTCAACAGGTTTGGGAATTTTGTCTTTATTAATTGCAGGCAGTGCTGATTTACCGAAAGAGTTTTCCTTCACAATTTCGGCTGCCTGTACGGCACACTCGTTGCATATTTGTGCTCCGTTTTGTCCGAGAATAAAAAAGTCTATTTCAGACTGGCTGCGTCCGCAAAAACTACAATTTCTGGAGTTCGATTTTGCCATATTTATTAAGTTCCTGATTATTCACAGAAGATTTTATGAACAGATAATATTCAGGAATGGTTTATGAATATTATTTTTTTTCTTTGATAAGTACACGATCAATCATTCCATACTCAAGCGCTTCCTGCGAAGTCATCCAGTAATCGCGGTCGGAGTCTTTTTCGATTCGTTCGTATGGATTTCCTGAATGGTCGGAAATGATTGTGTAGAGTTCTTTTTTCATTTTCTGAATTTCACGGGCTGTGATTTCAATATCCGAAGCCTGACCTTGAGCACCCCCCATTGGCTGATGTATCATAATGCGTGAGTGTTTCAATGCTGAACGTTTTCCTTTTGTGCCTGCAACTAATAATACAGCTCCCATTGATGCTGCCATTCCTGTACAGATAGTTGCCACATCGCAACTAATAAATTGCATAGTATCGTAAATACCAAGTCCTGCATACACTGAGCCACCGGGTGTGTTTAAATAAATAGAAATATCTTTTCCGGGGTCGGATGAGTCAAGAAAAAGAAGTTGTGCTTGTATTACGTTTGCAGCATAATCGTCTATTTGAGTGCCAAGAAATATAATCCGGTCCATCATAAGGCGTGAGAAAACGTCCATTTGGGTTACGTTTAGCTGTCGTTCTTCAAGAATCGATGGTGAAATGTAATTGCTGGTAATGTCGATATATTTATCAAGTGCCATGCTGTTTATGCCTAAATGTTTTGTGGCATATTTTCTGAAATCATGATTTATATTCATTTTCTGTAAAATTTATGATAATGTTATCCTTTAGAAAAGTTTTTACAAAGATAAGGTTTTCTTTTTTTGATTGCATATTTAAAAAAACATAAAAGCTTAAGTCCGGCCTAATGAAAATTTTAAAGGTATCGTCTGTTTAAAATTACATTTTTATGTATGGGGACAAAAGCTTTTTAAGTAACCTTTCGGTACGTTTTTTTGAAGTTACTTCTAATTAAACTTCAAACATTTTATTAAATTCTTCGATACTTGTTTTCTTAATATCAAGTTTCACATTATTTTTTACAACTTCAATTACTTTATTATCGAAAACGCGGCTGTAAATATTTTTCAATGTTTCTTCCTTTTTCAGCATGTCTTTAGCATAGTTATCCAGTATTGAATCTTCAAGCCCAATCATGCCATACTGAGCAAACTGTGAACGAGCGATATTTCTGGCATATTCTTCAATATCCTCATTTTCAACTTTAACATCGTTCTTTTTGGCTATTTTATTACTGATTAACTGCCATTTTAGTTCTTCAATCATTTTCGGATAATCGGCTTCAAGTGTTTCTGCGGTCATATTTTTGTTTTCGCCAAGGAGCCAACGTTTTAAAAATGCATCGGGGAATGCCAGGTTTTCAAATTTTTTCAGTAACATTTCGCGGGCATCAATGCCGAATTTATAATCAGCATCACGTTTTAAATCCTGTTCAATATTTGCAGCAATTTTTGCTCTGAATTCTTCTTCAGAAGTTACGGTGCCTTCGCCAAATACTTTGTCAAAAAGTTCCTGATTGATTTCTGATTCGTTGTAGCGGGTGATGCCTGTAATAGTAAAACTAAAATCAGAGGTAATATCTTTAACATCTTCCTTTTTAAGTTTGAGGAACGAAGCAAGTTCGGCATCATTATCAAATGCTTTGGCAGGATTAAAGACTATAACATCTCCTTTTTGGGCTCCGACAAACATTATTTTCTGATTTTCGTCTTTCAGATAAGCCGGTGTCAGAACTGCATCGCTCAGTTTTATCCCTTCAACGTTAGCTTCTCCATTTTCAAGTTCTACAATCTCGCCTTTTACCATATCGCGTTCTTCAACAGTTTCTTCCTGCGTATATTTGCCGTAGCGCGATGTATATGATTTTACCTGATTATCAATCATGGTATCATCTACAGTAATTTCATAATATTTTACCTTATCTTTTTTGTCGAACTCAACATCGAATTCAGGGGCTATCCCAATTGCGAATGGGAATTCAAATTCTTCGCGTTGGTCAAAATCTTCGTAAGGTTTAAAATCTTCTGAAGGCAAGGGTTCGCCCAGTATGTTAATTTCATTATCCATAATGTATTTGTTAAGCGCATCGGCAGCCACTTTGTTTATTTCGTCGGCTTTAATGGCTTTCCCATACATTTTATACATTAAACTCATTGGAACCATACCTGGTCTGAAGCCAGGAATGTTTGCTTTTTTACGATAGTCACGAAGAGTTTTTTCTACGTTAGCACTGTAGTCTGCTTTCTCAATCTGTACTGTGAGTACTGCATTGTTTTGATCGATGTCTGTTCTGACGATATTCATATTATATTATTTACGTTTTATCTGGAATGTGTTTTTTACATTTCCGAAAAAAAATCCTGTATTTCCTTTAAATATCTTGTTCTTAAGTTTTGTTGGTTTTAAAAATCCATTTATTATAGTGCTGATTTGCTGAATTATAAGCTATATCAAGAGCATGTAATAAAACGGGGTGCAAAGTTACAAAAATTAATTGATTTATATGATTTTGGCTTGCGTAAAATAATAATAAAATCGGAAAAACTTTAATAAAGATGATGAAATATTTTTTTTACTATTTAAAGTTTTATCTGAACAGATATGTAAGGTTAATGGAAAAAACTCGGTTATCTTTTTTTTCAGGGGAAGTGTTTTTCGTGGAAATGGAATTCAAAAAATATTTCAAACCATGGGACCATGAAAGCCCCAATTGTATCTGCCTGAGCACTTCAATGCCAGCATTGAGTGAGTATCCATAATCGAGTCGTTCCATAACTCCGCGAAACGACAAGTTTTCAATAGAATTTGCTGTTTCATCCACAGATTTGGCTGAAAGCAAATATGCGCCATATAAACCTCCTGAAGCATACGCTCCAATTAGTTTATGTGAATAACGATATCTGAGGTTAATGGGAAGTTCAATATAGTTGTACTCATGATATCCGAGCGTAATAAGGTCGTTTACAATTTGAGTACTGTCTGTGTAAGCAAAGCCTTTTTGAGAAATAAACAACCCGACATCAGTCCCCATATCGGAATGACGGGGAAAGGCTTCGTAGATAACTCCAATTTGAAAACCTGTGAGATTTTCGGTGCTAAAACCCTGAATAATATCAGCTTTACGAAACGACCGAATTTGATTGGCCATATTTATACCTGCTTTTATTCCTACCTGAGCATAACTACCCAAAGTAAAAGCAAGTAATAAGAGCAATATTTGAAATCGTTTCGAAATCATATAATTGTGTTTCGTGTTTCGTGCTTTCTGTTTCCTTGTTTCCTCTGTATCGTAACTTGTAACTCGTAACTCAAGATTATTTTTTTGCCAATCGTTTTCTTTCGTTTTCGTCGAGTATAATTTTTCTCAACCGTATTTTAGTAGGCGTTATTTCAACATACTCATCTTCCTTAATATATTCTAGCGCTTCTTCGAGGCTGAAAACTACGGGAGGAATTAGTCTGGCTTTGTCATCGGCTCCTGAAGCTCTCATGTTGGTAAGTTTTTTCGATTTAGTTACATTTACCACCATGTCGCCCTCTTTGGCGTTTTCGCCCACAACCTGACCTGCATAAACTTCATCTTGTGGGAAAATGAAAAATCTGCCTCTGTCTTGAAGTTTATCAATGGCATAAGCATAAGCTGTCCCGCTTTCCATAGCAATAATCGAGCCATTTGTGCGCTTTTCAATATCTCCTTTGTAAGGTTGATATTCGATAAACCGATGCGACATGATAGCTTCGCCTGCCGAAGCAGTTAGAACATTATTGCGTAAACCGATAATTCCACGTGAAGGTATTAGAAATTCCAGTTGCACCCGGTCGTTAATTATTTCCATGCTCAGCATTTCGCCTTTACGCATTGCTACCATTTCAATTATTTTTCCGGAGTAATCTTCGGGTAAGTTAATGGTTAGTTGTTCAATTGGTTCGCAACGAACGCCATCGATTTCTTTAAAAATTACTTGCGGTTGACCCACCTGTAATTCGTAACCTTCGCGACGCATGGTTTCTATAAGTACCGAAAGATGCAGAACGCCTCTTCCATAAACATTCCAGATATCCGAATCGAGGTTTTTCTCTACTCGCAAGGCAAGGTTTTTATCAAGTTCGCGAATCAGGCGGTCGTGAATATGGCGTGAAGTAACGTATTTACCCTCTTTCCCGAAAAAGGGTGAATTGTTGATTGTAAACACCATGCTCATGGTGGGTTCGTCAATAGCAATTGGTTTCAAAGGTTCAGGATTTAACAAATCGCATACTGAATCGCCAATTTCGAAACCATCAATTCCTACAAGGGCACATATATCGCCCGATTTTACCTCTGTGGTTTTGGTGCGTCCTAAACCGGTAAAAGTATGCAATTCTTTTATTCTCGATTTAATGACAGTACCATCACGTTTCACAAGGCTTACATCCATGTTTTCACGCAAAGTGCCTCTGTGCACCCTACCCACAGCAATTCTTCCTACATAATTGGAATAATCGAGCGAAGTAATAAGCATTTGCGGAGTTCCTTCATTGAATTGAGGAGCAGGGATGTATTTAATAATGGCATCCAATAAAGGTAAAATACTGTTCGTTGGTTTTTTCCAATCTTCTGCCATCCAGTTTTGTTTTGCCGAACCGTAAACGGTATGAAAATTCAACTGTTCTTCGGTGGCATCGAGATTATACATGAGATCGAAAACCATTTCGTGCACTTCATCGGGGCGGCAATTTGGTTTGTCAACTTTATTGATAACAACAATTGGAGTTAAACCAATCTGAAGCGCTTTTTGAAGTACGAAGCGGGTTTGCGGCATGGGACCTTCAAACGCATCTACAAGTAGCAACACCCCATCGGCCATATTCAACACACGTTCCACTTCGCCCCCGAAGTCAGCATGACCAGGAGTATCGATGATATTTATTTTATACCCATTATAATCGATGGAAACATTTTTTGCGAGAATAGTTATTCCTCTTTCACGTTCAAGGTCGTTATTGTCCATTATCAACTCGCCAGCATTTTCGTTTTCACGGAATAAATTACCGGCTATCAACATTTTGTCCACCAAAGTAGTTTTACCATGATCGACATGTGCTATGATAGCAATATTTCTGATTTTCTGCATTTTCACAATCTTTTTTCAGCCTGCAAAATTAGTGAAAAAAATACAAACTGCTGTTTATTAATGCAGATAAAGCTGAATTTTTATAAAAAACTTTTTCTGCCGATGTTGTAAATTCCGAAAAAAGCAGTAATTTTGCAGTCCCAATTTAAGCGTAATCTCTGACAGAATGTAGAGAAGTCTGTGTATATTGCGCATTAATATATTAAAAATCAAAAACATGGACTTAATTAAAATTGCCGAAGAGGCGTTTAAAGTAGAAACAAATCACCCAGTTTTTAAAAGTGGTGATACTATTACAGTAGCATACCGTATTAAAGAAGGAAACAAAGAGCGTATTCAGGAGTTTCGCGGCGATGTAATCCGAATTTCCGGTCATGGCGACAAAAAACGTTTCACTGTACGCAAAATGTCAGGTAACGTAGGTGTAGAGCGTATCTTTCCCATGGATTCGCCTTTTATAGACAGCATTACAGTGAACAAACGTGGTAAAGTACGCAGAGCTAAACTGTATTATTTGCGTGAACTTACCGGCAAAAAAGCAAAAATTAAAGAAAGACGCGTTTAAAAATTCGCACTTAAAAATGTATAAAAAAGAGAAATCTGCACATGAAGGTTTCTCTTTTTTATTTTCGCCACAATGCCAAAAAAACGTATATTTGCATACTTTTTTCCTGAAATTAAACATTAATAAATTTCAGAGGGTATAACTATAAGTAGATTTAACAAAAATGAATATTTTTCAGGATACAGGTAAATACATTTTATTGATGCGAAAAGTGCTCACTACGCCTGACAAGTGGAGAATGTTTTTCCGTCAGTTCCCGAAAGAACTTGAAAAATTGGGCTTGCAATCGCTGCCAATTGTGATAATAATTTCGGTTTTCATAGGTGCTATACTTACAATTCAAACCAAACTGAATACCGAAAATCCACTTCTCCCAACATACAGTACCGGTTTGGTAACGCGTGATACATTGTTGCTTGAATTTTCGTCCACTATTCTCTGTCTTATCCTTGCCGGGAAAATTGGTTCAAACATTGCCTCGGAAATTGGCACTATGCGTATAACCGAACAAATTGATGCACTTGAAATAATGGGTGTGAATTCTGCAAATTATCTGATTTTACCCAAAATCGCTGCTTTTGTTATTATGATGCCTTTTTTAGTAATTTTCAGCATGGGCGTAGGTTTGCTTGGAGGTTATTTAGTCGGTGTATTTAGCGATGTAATTACTGTTGCAGACTATCTGCTTGGCATTCAATATGCATTTATTCCGTATTATGTTTTTTATTCCATAGTTAAATCAGTCGTTTTTGCATTTTTAATATCTTCAGTGGCAGCATATTACGGTTACTATGCTTACGGTGGGGCACTCGATGTAGGTAAAGCAAGTACAAATGCGGTGGTAAACAGCAGCATTCTTATTTTGTTTTTTAATCTGTTGATAACGAATTTAATGTTAAATTAAATCTAAAATCACTTGACCATATAGAAACAGAGTACAAATAAACCCCTATTACACAAATAAAATCTGACTGCAGGTAAATAAGTTAAACACAGAACCCAAAACACGAGAAAAAGAATAAATCGATGATTGAAGTAAAGAACGTTGATAAATCGTTTGATGGCAATAAGGTGCTAAAAGATATAACAGCAACTTTTTATAAAGGAAAAACCAATATGATTATCGGTCAGAGTGGTTCGGGTAAAACTGTGCTTATGAAAAGTATCATCGGTTTACACCGAATTGATAGTGGCCGGATTGAATATGATGGACGGAACCTGCCCGATATGACCATGAAAGATATTAGAATTTTGCGACGCGAAGTTGGTATGCTTTTTCAGGGTTCAGCGTTGTTTGACTCCCTTACAGTACTTGAAAATGTAATGTATCCGCTTGAAATGTTCTCAGGTAACAGTGTTGAGGAGATGACGGAAAGAGCCCGCTTTTGTTTGGAACACGTAAATCTCGAAGAAAAATCGTACAATTTATTTCCGGGAGAAATTAGCGGAGGAATGCAAAAACGTGTTGCAATAGCAAGAGCAATTGCTCTACAACCAAAATATTTATTCTGCGACGAGCCAAATTCAGGTCTCGATCCCAAAACTGCACTCATTATCGATCGCTTAATCCATGATATAACGGTAGAGTTTGACATTACCACCATTATTAATTCGCACGACATGAATTCGGTAATGGAGATAGGTGAAAACATTATTTTCATAGAAAAAGGTGAAAAAGCATGGCAAGGCACCAAAGAAGATATTTGCGAGAGCGATAATCAAGCTCTGAATGATTTTGTGTTTGCATCCGATTTATTTAAAAAAATTAAAAATTCATGTCAATGAAAATCATCTCATACAATGTAAATGGTATTAGAGCTGCTTTAACCAAAAATTTTGATGAATGGCTCAAAAGCGAGAGTCCTGATATACTTTGTTTGCAGGAAACAAAAGCACAGCCGGATCAGTTTGATACTATGCTCTTTGCTGAACTTGGTTATACTTCTTTTTTACATTCGGCTGAAAAAAAAGGATATAGCGGAGTTGCCATTCTCACAAAAATAGCACCTGACAACATTGTAATTGGCATGAATAACGAGAAATTTGACTCGGAAGGAAGAGTTATTCGTGCCGATTTCGGCGATTTGTCAGTAATAAGCGTTTACATACCCTCCGGATCGTCTGGCGACGAACGTCAGGCATTCAAAATGGAGTTTCTCGAAGCATTTCTCCCTTTTATTACTGAAGTTCGCAAATCGCGTCCTAATCTTGTAGTGTGTGGCGATTATAATATCTGTCATAAGCCTATCGATATCAATCATCCCGAGCGACAGATTGGAGTATCGGGCTTTTTACCCGAAGAGCGCGAATGGATGGATCGATACGAAGCTACAGGTATGGTGGATACTTTCAGAGTGTTCGATAAAAGTGCCGAAAAATATAGTTGGTGGAGCTACAGAGGCGGTGCCCGATTCCGAAATGCCGGTTGGCGTATCGATTATCACTGGGTTACTGAGTCGCTTAAACCACGTCTGAAAAGTGCAGCCATACTTGCTGATGTGATACATTCTGACCATTGTCCTGTGGTAGTCGAAATTGAATAGTTTGTAAATATCTTCGTGTGTTTTTTAAAAAACAATAAATGTTTTAGAAGTTAAAATCGCCTCCAACTATTTGTGCTTAATTTTGTCTGATTATCCCATTATCCAATGAAATTAAATATCTTAAAATTATTTTTCTATGCATCGTTGATGCTATTCACTGCTTCTTGCGACTGGCTTAATTCCGGCGATGCTGTATTGTCAACCAATCCTTCTTTTGTGTCGCTTACCTTCAGTAAAAACGACAGTATTCCATATCTTCATACTGCAAAATTCACGTTGGAGTGGGATGATTTACTCAAGGATTCGATAATTGTAAATCTCGACTCACTTCCTTATAAAACAAGAATTGACAGTGTGTTTCCAAAGTTTTCTTTTAAAAGTACTTCAGGTGCGTTTTTAACACTTCGCGATTCTTCCGGAACCGGTTTGGATACTGTAATTTTAACAGGAACCGATACTATTAATTTTAACAGAGTTGTCAGTGTAACAAATACTCCACAGGATGGAGATAAATTAAAGTCGCGTACATATCCCATAAAAGTAAATGTTCATAAAGTGCAATCAGAACTATATGTATGGAAAAAAACAGCGGATCAACTCTATACCCAACCTGCAAATATGCAAAAAGCAATAAGCAGAAACGATACAATTTTCTTTTATGCAAGCAGTGGTATAAACAATTATTTATACATAAAAAAGACCGGGCAGGAATGGAAAGAGCTAAAAGTTACCGGTTTACCTAATTACTCGAATCTTTACACGATTGCAGCATTTAACAATAAGTTTTATTTAATAGATGATAATGTAAATATTTATTCTACTTCGAACGGAATCGACTGGAAAAAAGATATCAATTCTGATAATTATAAATTCCTTACTTTCTTGTTCGAACTCGATGGGAAATTCTGGGCTATAACAAAATCTGAAACCGATGGAAAAAATAGGTTCGCATATACAACATCAGGAGATAAATGGTTTATCGCCGGCGAAATTCCCCTGAATTTTCCTGTTGGTGGATTTGCATCGCTTTCTTTTTATTCACGTACTAAAAAACCAAAAGCTGTAGTGCTTGGTGGTTATACAAACAATGGTAAGTTGCTGAATAATGTCTGGAGTACAGAAAATGGTACTTACTGGGTTGATTTTACGGTTGAGACTGTAACACTCGATTCGCTTGCAGGAGCATCAATTATTCATTATGATGATAAACTGCTGCTTTTCGGAGGTATGAGCGCTGACGGAAAAATAGTTAATACTAATTATATGCAATCCATAGACGAAGGACTAAGTTGGAGTAAACCGGATACTGCATTTACACAAATACGGGAACTTACAGTTAATGAAGGAAATAGCAAATATAATTATTACGGACAGCGAAGTTTTCAAAGTGTAGTTTATATGAAAGAACCCAATACTGCCGGAACATTCAACCATAATATTTATCTTATTGGCGGCAGGGATGCAACGTCCAAAGTTTATACCGATGTTTGGGTAGGAAAACTCAATCGTTTGAGCTTTTTAAGAAAGTAAACAATAGATTAAGTTTTGAGATGATGATTAGAAAAAAAGTTACGAGTTACAAGTTACGAGGAAACAGAATTAGAGTAGCAGAAAAATCCCAGAAAAAGATTTCACGAATTCTGTAAACCACAAACCATAACGAGAATTACTCTTATAAATTTTTCGCTTTAAAAGTGTCTCCCTGCATAATAAAGCCGGAACGGAATCCTTTGTTAAACCAACGCATTCGTTGTTAGGAAGTACTATGTGTAAATAAGTCAGGTACAGTGTATCCTTGGGCACGTTTCTGTAAAGTGTCATCACCCACTGCATTTGCAGCTCCCAACGCTGATTCAATATCGCCGGGTTCAAGTTCAATAATTTTCATATCAACTGCCTTTCGCGCCCAAATACCAGCAAAGAAATCAGCCTGAACTTCAACACGTACCGATAGTTCGTTACATTCTTTTTGATTGATCTTTCGGTGCATTTGTTCCCTATAATCAAGATATCCAAGTAGTTTTTGTACGTGATGACCCTCTTCGTGAGGCGTAACATAAGCCATGGCAAGCTCACCGGGAGCGTTAAAGCGTTGTGCAAGTTCATGAAAAAATGAAAGATCGATATAAACTTTTTCGTCGGCGGGACAGTAAAAAGGACCGGATGATGCCGAAGCACCACCACAACCCAATAAGGTTTCGTCGGTAAAGGTTACAAATACAGGCTTACGGTATTCTTTACCAAGTTGTTCCGTAAAAATCACTTCCCAAACATCGTTAGCACTATTAAAAACCCCCAATGAGAATACCTTCAGGTCATCATTTTCACGTGCTCGCGATTCGTCAATAAGTTTCCGATCCACCTGCAGGTAAAGTCTGGTTAACTACCCCAAGAAGTTGCCCCGGATCCTGATTAAGCAACATTGCAATTACAAAAACCACCACATTTCCAATATCTCCAATGGCTGCACCTTTTTTTGACTTTCCACGGCGGTCTTCGTAATTCGATTCGTCATCGTTTCAGTTAATCCATTTCATAAATTTCAAAATATAATTTATCGTTTTTAGGAAGGCTTAATTCGCTTTCTCCAACTGCTTTTGAATTTTTTTAATGGCGGATTCGATTGATTTTTCAGGTTCAATTACATTAAACTCGCCCCAGAAATCGGGGTCGGCAAATCCTGACGCTTCATCGCTTATAATTACATTTGGACGTAATCTTGATTTATTTGCAGGAGAAGTTGCGTCAACCGGAATTATGTCGGTGGTTGCCATCTCGATGGTAGAGTAGTATGTTGTATTGAAAAGTTTCTTTTTCCAATTAATCCGAAGTCCGAGTTCTATTCGACTGTAGCCATAATACCATTTGCCATCTTTCTCAAAATAATCGATACGGTAACTTGCATTTACAGGAAATACTTTAGCATTAAGTGGTTTTTTTACGATAAACATTCGGGCAGCTTCTTCACGTTTTTCCAGGTTTAAGTTAAAAACAGCACTTTTAAGCGCAAGAGTTTCGGCATCAATATAAAGTTTGCCGTAATAAAGTGGGTCGGGATTATTTTTGTTTTGTCTGAAGTCGATTACATAAATCAAGCGGTCGTCCTGACGGGTTGAGCGATCGAAACTGAAAACATAATTTTCAGCGCGATTTTCTGTAAAAAACATATCGGTATGTTTCATTATATCAAGATACAATGAATTAAACGGTCCGCCCATAAGTTTAAATATCAGTGTATCAAGCCTGTTGTAATCTGTTTGTTTTCGCGATTTATATAATTTAACTATATCGTTGCGGTACGAATTGTAACTTTGTTTAGTAATATCTATTACTGCTTCGGCAAGTGAAACATATGTTTTGTTTTTTCTAATAGATTCTCTGTAAAACGCTGTAAGTGACATATCTTTATCAGCGTAATTTACTCCTTTTTTGTCAAGCATGGCTTCAATCAGTGCATCTGCATCTTTCGAAATTACACTTACTTCAGGCAGTTCAACATTTACAGGTTCGAGCAATATTTTCCCTTTTTGCGCTTGTAATTCTGTAATTCTAAAACTGAAATTCTTGTAACCTATGTACTTAACTGTAAGTAGAATATCGTTGCTGCCTACGGGTAATTTTACCGAAAACTCACCATCTGAATTGGTTACGGTAGTATTTCCTGTGCCATTTATAAATATACTTGCAAAAGCAAGTGGCTTGTTGGTTTGTTTGTCTAAAACGATTCCTTTATACTCTGTAAAGTCATCGCTTGTAGCTTGTACAAATTGTGTAAAGCAGAAATTGAGGAATAACACAGTTACAAAAACAAACATTGTTTGGTATGGTCTAAAATTTAAGGAAGTTTTCATGGCGAAAAAATTTTAATCAATACTTAATTTGCCAATAAAACAAATATTTATACAAAATGTTTAGAAAAAGAAATGCTTGATTTATCAGTTGTTTTTAACAAATTTAGCAACTTTACGCGTTCCTGAATTGTACAAAACTATAATAAAAAGTCCATTTTTGTCAGTATTAATATTTATTTTTTTTGAATGAGTAGTTCCATTTTGAATGAGCATTCCGTCAACCGAATAAATAAAGAATTCAGCAGGTTTATTTTCAGCTATATTCATATAAAGTTTATTTTCATCGGGCAGATAAACTACGTAAAATTCAGGATCAGGTACGGGAATTTCACCATTTACATCCCAGGCTTGTCCTTTGTAATATCCCCAAATGTATTCAGCTAAAGCAGGAAAATCAATAAAAGGATTGCGGTTGTTCTGAAATGAATATACAGCATCGTTACGTTTGGTTTCCTTTTCACTTACCGAATCGTTGCGATGCCATTTGAGTAGAAGATTCACTGCATATTCGTTAAAAACCGGATAGGTGTTTTTCTGTAACATACTTGCTGTTCCCAAACTGCGCCAGTTTTGCGAATAATCTTCGTAGCAGGTTACCACATACATATAACTTCTTGCAAAATCGCCTTTGTACTCATCTGCAGGTTCGAAAACAGTTCCATTGTAACCTGCAACGCGGTTTGTTCCAACTTTTACAACTCCGTTCTGGAAAACGGGAACACCTGTTACTTCACCAAGCGGATAATTTGATTTTGCTTCGTTGGCTGTGGGATCGGAAGGATAAAGATTGTGTAAGTCTGAATAAGCTACTGTTGTTTCAGGTGTTGCACTCCACCAGCTTTTAGGGAAATTGTGTTCGCGGTTTAAGCCCGTCCATGTGGTGCGTTGTATATTGGAATACATATCCCAGAAATAGCCATTTGGATGCCAGTCGGTAGTTCTAAAATATGTTGCCGAAGCGTAATATTCAAGTTGTGTGTGTTGCTTAATGATGTTAAAAAGGGCAGTTTTTAATCCTTGATCTTTTAATCCGGAGGCACTTATGTAATAATTTTGAGGAATTGCTGCGTAAATGTTCCATACATTCAGCAAAAGTAAAAATGTAAATAAATTCCTGAATTTCATTCGTTGATATGAAAAAATTTAATTTCTAAAAAATTGAGAAAAGCCTACAAAGATAACAGAAAGTGAATAAAATTGCAAGAAATATTTATGTCAGTGTCAGTCAAAATTTTATTGTGTAATTTTTCAAGTTGTACATTCGAACATATAAACCGAAGGAATAAAAAAAGCTGTTTCGATGCGCTGAATGCTTTTAATGTTGAAATTGCATTCAGTTAGCATACTGCTCATTTTCTTATTGGATAAATATTCAGCTTTCGAAGTCGTTAGTTTTACGAAAACCAACCAAAGAGAATCGTACAGATTGTTGTTGTTGGCAAATAAAATCAGCAAACGCCCACCGGGATTCAAATGATTTTTTACACACTGTAGAAAGAATTTTTTATCCATAACGTACGGAAACGCATTCGTAGATACAATAATATCGAACATTTCGCTATCAGGTAATTTTTCCAGTTCCGTTGCGAAATACCTGATGTCAGTGTTCTCGCTAAGGGTTTTGGCTCTTTCAATCATTTTTTCAGCAGGATCGATGCCGGTAATTACTGCAGTAGGATGAAGGTTTTTAATTTCACGGCAAAGTTGACCAATGGCACAACCGACATCAAGAATTTTAGTGTTTCCCGGAATTTCAGTAATGTTTTTAAGTATAAGTTTCCGCGATGGACCTAAAGCAAATTTTTGTGCTAACAATTTCTCGTACCAGCTGGCATACGAATCCCAGATTTCTTTGTTTGGCATAATGTTATTTTAATTTACAATTTGAAAATTTACAATTTACAATTTATTGGCTCATTGGTATACAGATTAATTGACTCATTGGCATATTGGCACATTCCAAATTTATCTCCAGATAATTATTTTGGTAAAGTAAGCTATTCCATAGTAAACGCTCATCAAAATGGTTCGAGTTCCACGCAAAAAGCCATATTTTTTGAAAATGTATTTTAGCGATGACCAACCATAAACCGGGCTTAAATACAATATAAACAGCCACAAATAATAACTGAATGGAGTGATGTAAGCAGGCTTTTTGTGCAGACGTAACAAATCGTACCGCCACATTTTTTGGGAATCGAAAACTGTATTCGTTTCTAAAGCCAAATCGGTTCCGGGCATAATTGTTTCGGTGGAAAAGGTTGCAAATTGTATTTTATTTTTTCTGATGTAGCGGAATAATTGCCGGAAATCAGTGTGATGCCAGTCGGGATTGCAAATAAATAACGCGTACAGTTCAATATCATACTTGTTGCAAATTCCGATTGTACGGTCGTTTTCCAAGGCTGTAGTTCCTTTATGCACATGTTCCAGGTTCTGATCATTGATATATTCAAAACCTACAATCACAGCTATTAGTCCGTTGGCTTTCAGTCGTGCAATTGTTGATTCATGTTTTGAAATGAAATGCGATGTGCCATAAACAATAAATTTCTTTCGGATTTTGCGTTTTTCCAATTCATCGCAAAAATTTTCCAACCGTATGCTGTTGGTCAGGAAATTATCGTCGACAATAAAAATATTTTCGGTTTCGATAGTTTCAAGTTCGGCAATAACTTCAGTTATAGGACGTGCATGATAAATTCCTCCGTTCATTTTCCGGCAAAAACAGAATGTGCATTTACCCGGACAACTCAATGCGGTTTTTAGCGATGCACACTTACGCAGATACATATAAAAATATTTACCGGGATTTTTTTCGAATAAAACTCGTTTTGGAATAGGTAATTCTTCAATCTCTGATTTTACTTCCTGAAGTTTAAAACCGTTGTCGGCAAAAGCTATGCCTTCGATTTTGTGCAGAATTTCAGGTTGATGGATATTTTTGGCAATTTGTGAAATTGCTTTCAGATGATTGGCGAAAACCACCGCGTTGATTTCAGGAATAAAAAATTGTTCGGGAACAACTTCGGGATGTACGCCTCCTACAACAATATATAACTCAGGGAATTTTTTTCGAAGAATTTTGCAGACATCGCGTACAAAAGTTGTGTGATTCAGATACACACTCATGCAAAGCATATCAATTTTTTGTTGCTTTAACTTCCTGATAAGTTCGCTTTTTTCCCCTTTTTCGAGAAAGAAAATGGTGTGATTCTGATGCAAAACCGTATAAAGATATTCCAGTTCGAGCGGTTCGGAACTTATCAGATTATCCATATGAATGGATTGCAATGGCACAGGAGGTGTGTAAAGCAGAATATTCATTTCAAAAAATATTTGGTGTAATCTTCCTTTTTACATAATGGCGATAATGCAAGTTAACACCCAACGAAAACAGCAACATTTCAGGATTTTTCCATAAATATTTATTGAACAAAACCCTGTGGAAAATGCTTTTCATCGAAAAAACTTTATTGTTCAACCACCAATACATTTCGGTAAGTTTTTCCGGTTCAATCAGTTTTGGAATATGTACACAGCGAGTGCCATCAAAAAGATTCAAATCGTCAGTGAGCATTCGACCCTCTTTTTTTAATTCAACGTGCAGTTCAGTACCCGGAATTGGCGTAAGAATGTAAAAACGTGGAATTGGCACGCGATTTCGGTAAATAAATTCGTAAGTTTCACGTATCGAGTTTTCGGTATCGTAATCGGTTCCCACTATCATTTCGGTGCTTACCACTATGCCCGATTCGGAAAGTATTTTCATGTTTTTCGCATGTTCCGATGCTTTTAGCCATGGTTTGTCAAGGCTGTCGATGGCTTCTTGACTAATACTTTCCACACCGAAACTCATCAAATCGCAACCTGAATCGTGTACAATTTTAAGTAGTTCGGCGTTTTTTGCTAAATGTATTGCACACTGACTTGCCCATTTCATTTTCAGCGGTTTTATTTTTTCGCATAATTCGCGAAGATATTTCGGATTCGAGACAATATTGTCATCGATAAGATAAAAACGTTTGAAACCAAGACGTTTTACTTCTTTTATGTCGCGAATTACTTCATCGACCGGACGAAAAAGATATTTTCCCTCGTACAGGCAAGCTATGGAGCAAAACGAACAGGTAAACGTGCAACCACGACCGGCTTGTACGGGAAGCATAGCGCCAATGGGTTTGGATGTAAGTAATTCATATCTCGGAATCGGTAGATTTTTTAGTTCGCTAACCGGATAATTGTACAAAGGCTGCACTTTTCCTGTTTCCTCAAAATCTTTTAACATCAAGGGAAATGAAATTTCGGCATCGCCAACTATCACCGAATCAACATATTTCATGGCTTCAGTGTATGCAATGGAAGCCATATAACCACCCATAACCACTATTTTCCCCCGCTTTTTAAATTCGGCAGCTATTTCCAATCCTCTGAAAGTAGCATGCCCCATTGTTCCAATGCCCACAATATCAGCATCCGATTCGAAATTAATTTCGTCCACCACTTCAATAAGCAATTCAACATCCCAGTTTTTGGGAGTGTAGGCTGCCAGTAATGGAAAAGCCAGTCCGGGCAGGTTGATTTTTTTCTGTTTACACAATTTACCGCTTTCGGCGTATTGCGTGGGTTGTATGAAGAGGATTTTGGGCATGAATTATATTAGTTTGAAAATTTTGAGGTTAGAAGGTGAATAAAATACGAAATTAAATGTTTTTCTCTACATCTCTTATTTTTTGTTTGTATTGTATAGCTACCCTATTTGCTCCCAGTAACATTTTAAAAAGCATTATCGGTCGATATGTTTTCAGATATTTCAACATAACTTTAGGTTGATATAAAATGGACGAATAGGCTTTGATTATTTCACGATAAAACTCGGCAACGCTTAGTTTTTCAGGCTGAACGGTAACATGCGCCAAATCCCATTTTTCGTAATCGGTTTTTGAAATAATAATTTGATCGTCGGGATAACTTACGCCTGTTTTTGGTAGTGGTGTTAGTGGTTGTAAATTAACATAATGAATACCAAGTTCTTTTACCACTTTCACCATATTTCTGAAATCGCTTTTGTCCCATTCGGGCGGAATGATAATGGTGGCAAAAACTTCAATTTTTTCACGATGCAGCACAGTCATTGTTTTTTGATACATGGCAACGGAAGTTTTTTTGTTGTATTTGTCGAGTTCCTTATCGGAGAAACTTTCGAACCCAACAATAACCGTCCGCAATCCAATTTCAGCAAGTTCGTGCATTATTTCAGGATTTTCGGCTATAAAATCGGCGCGACCATACACTAAATAATGCTTTTTAATTTCGTGCTTTTTAATTTCTGTAATAAATGCATTCAGCCATTTTTTATCCACCAGAAAGTCATCGTCAACAATATAAATTTCGGTTTCATTTATGGTTTTAATTTCTTCAATTACATCTGCTAACTGTCTCTGTTTGTATGTTTTATCGGTAATTATCCGGCAAAAGCAGAACGAACACATATATGGGCAGCCAAACGAAGTTTTCAGCAAAGCTACTTTATCGTGAAAAATATAAAAATATTTGTGGCGATAATGTTTCACGGCATCTCTTTCAGGAAAAGGCACCCGAAAATCGAATGCAGGCAAAGTTTTGTTTTCCAATGTATCGCCTTTGCAAAAAACACCATCGGGAAGCGAAGTATTAAAATCGATATGATTCAACAAATCAGTAAAATTCACAGCCGCATTTCTTACTACTCTAAAATCAACAGCATCATGGTCAAAATCTTCCGGACAAACTTCGCAATGTACACCGCCAACTATAGTAGAAACATTTGGGAAAATATTTTTTGAAGTTTTGCAATATGAAATGATAGTATTAACGTGTGTGATATAACCTGTAAGGCATACAACATCGGGTTTATGCAACTGAAGAAAGTATTCGAAAGGTTTTTTTTCGAGAATCATGTCCACGATTATTGCTTCATCATTCTCGCGTTTCAGAGCGTAAAGAATTTCCAATTCCAGCGGTTCCACTATCATTACATGTTGTAATCCAATGGTTTCGCGTGGCGGACGTGGTCTTATCATTAATATCTTCATTAGATTTGTTTGAAAGGGTTTGATGCTTCAAGGTGTGATTTATATTCAAGCATCGAACCAAATTTTTTCAATAAATAATTCAAAAATTTATTGCTGTGATGCGCCTCCATGTAAAGTGTTTCGGGTTTGCCTCCCATGCGCATTTTGGCAGTTTCGGCAGTTTGTCCCAGCTCAATTATTTTTGCTTTATTTTCAATTCCATCCCGTATCAACAAAGATAACAACCTAAAATACGTTTGGTGCGAATTATTCAACTTATAATTTATTCCTCCGAGAAAAAAGTAATATATCTTGTTATCATAAAGGGCAATGTTCCAGCCTATAACTTCTTCATTTATAGAACAAACTGTAAGCACGAATTCCTCCGGCAAGTTCCGGAAAAAATCAAAACTGAGTTTTTCTAATTTCCCATTGCTGCGGTTATAAACTTCGAGATACTGTCGGTGCATTTCTTTAGTAAATTCCGAACAGCATTTCTTTTCGAAACGCAGATTTTCGTTCTGCTGATTTATCAGTTTTAACCGACGACGATAATTTGATCGAAGTAAACTCAGAAAATTGTTCCAATCGGTAAACTGATTATAGAAAACAATGGTTGGGAGTGTTTTTCCGCTTGCATTTGTATTTTCAACAGGTTTTTCGGTGAGATTTAAAGCCAGCGTCAAACCTTTCTCATGTTCGAAAATGTAATTTTTCAATACTTCCAAAGCATTGTTTTCACCGAAAATTCCCGATGTTGAAATCGAACATGGCACTCCGATGATGTTCATTTTTACCGGACTTTTAATTCTCAAATACGTAAAAATATCCAGTTTTATCGAATAAACTATCGCCGCTGCAATCGGCTTTTCATTGTCTGTACAGCAATAATATCTTTGTTGGCAAGGATTATATTTTTCGGCATGACTCAGAAATTTTCTTTGCTGAAAATAACTTTCCGCCAATTCATCCCAATAAACAGGAAGTAGCTCTGCATGTTTATATTGTATAAACTCCATTTCGTGAGAATTTGCTAAGCCGTTCTTTTTTAAAACATTATCCATAAGTTGATAGATAACGAAGAATTTATACTTTTATTAATGCTCTACACTACAAATACCGAAGAAATTCCCTTTTAAGGGATTAGGGGACAGTTACAATGATTTTTCAAACACTCCATATTCTCTATAAAAATCGGGGTTCGTTCCTAAACTCCGTTTGAACAATCCTTTTGTAAAAGCAATGGATGCTTTGTTTTCTTCAAAAATAAAACCGCCTTCACAAAATTTATATCCTTTTGCCATGATATATGGCAGTGGTTTTTGAATTAAAGCAAACGCTACCGGACTGCGCTGATATTCCGGAACAATACCGATTTCGGTGAAACGGAAAGTGTCGGGTCTGATACCCGTTCTGAATTTCAGAACATGAATCAAATTCAAATCACGCTGTGAATTAACCAATTGGTTAAAATCAGGATACCAAAGAAAGAATCCGACCGGTTCTCCGTTCACTTCGGCAAAAACCAGGTTTTCGTTGTCGAGCAAATGGCGGAACGGATAAAAAAGTTCAATATCCTCATCTGCTTCTCTGTCAGCCCAATACGGATGTTTAGTAAACGCTTTATTGTTGAGATAGGTATAAATGGCGCTTTCTTTTTTTATGTTTTTCTTGTCCATAAACCGAAGTTTCAGACCAGGAATTTCGCGCTGATGTCGAAAAGAATTTGCCCAGGCTGCATAAATTTCCATGTCAATTCGGAAAGTAAACATACGCTTTAATTGAAATTCTGCGAAATAATCGGCATAATATTCGGGTTGATATGGCAACCCGAAAACAGGTGTTTCATCAAAACGGTTTAGTAAAATTCCTGCGCCATAATTCAAATGTCCGTTCAGTCCGGCAACAACTTTATTACACTGAGGAAAATATTTTCGGATTTCCGGTTCAATCAATTTGTAAATATTCCCAAGTCCTTTAGTGGCTTCGAAATAGGCAATTTGAACATAATCAGGTAATTTCGTGTCGTGAATTAAGGCAAAACGAGCTACAGCATCATTTCCATCAAACAAAACGAATTGTTTGACTTTTGCATGTTGCGCGTAGGTTTTGCTGCCGCCCAACACAAGATCTTCGACACTTTTATCTGTTCCCCGAAAAAATTTATTTTCCGCGTAAACAGCAGTACTTACTTTATCGAATAATTTCGCTGCTTCTTTACCTTCTACAATTTCGATTTTCATATTATTTTCTTATATAACTTTTCCAAAGCTTTTGAACTTTTGAAAAGTTGTTGTCAAATAAAATACTCCTCCGGTTTCGGAAATCCCAGAAATTGCATAAACGATGAAGCGCAATATGAACCTGCATTTTCAAAGATAACTATATCATTTAGTTGTAATTCAGGAAGTTGAACATTGTGAGCAAAAATGTCGCGAGAGTAAGTTGAACAGCCGAAAACGGTTGTGTTTTGTGTTTTGAAATCGGTTAGTTGTTTCCCGTTTCTGATAATTGAAATTGGATGTCGTGCCTCATCAGGGTATAGCAATGGGCGCGAAAACTGTACAGTTGATGCATTTACACCGACTAATGTTCTCTCACTACGATTTTTTATGTCGGTAACACTGCAAACAAAATATCCGGCATTTCCTCCAACCATCCGTCCAGGTTCAAGAATCATTTTAATTCTTTTTCCTTTTTGTGCCGAAACTTTTTCCATAAGTTCCGAAACCTTTTTGCTGTATGTATCGAAGTCGAAATTATGCTCGCCACTTTCGTTTAAAGCAAACCCGCCTCCAAAATTCAGGTACTCGATAGCAGGAAAATCCATGGCAAGATTTGCTAATTGTTCGTAACACGAAATCATGTAATCGATATCGGTTATGTCAGTTCCTGCATATAAATGCAAGCCATTGATAATTGATTTGTCAGGTATTTGTTTTAGATCTTCGTTTGTGAAGCCAAGTCGGCTTTCTTTACCTATAAAAGCTCCTGCATGCGATGAATAAGGTTTTACAGCATCGCCTATATTGCAGCGAATTCCCACTTGCTTTGCAGGGAAAAGTTTCGACCAAAGTAAAAGTTGATTGAGCGAATCAATATTTACCTGCAAATCAAGTTTCCCAATTAACTGCATTATTTCCTGTGATAAGCCCGAAGCGGTGTAAATAATTTCTTTTGCACGAAAACCGGCATTCAGCGCAGCTTTTAAGTGTAAAGGCGAGTTGACAAATATATTAATTTTTTCATCTTTAATAATTTTCAGAAAATCAGGATTTGCATTTGCCATCGAAGCAAAGTGAACTGCTCTTTCGGGATAAGAAATTTGATTGAAAACCTTACAATTATCCTGAATTACTTTAGTTTGATAAAGATAAAAGGGTTGAAGATTATTTTCGGAAAGCCTGAGTATTTCAGTAACTATTTCGGGATAAATTACCATTTTGTTGAGTTGTTTTTATTCAAATTATTAGTGATTTTTATCGATTCAAATGTGCTGAATGATGTTTTTTGGTATTTTTTTTTGATGCTTATTTTTTGTCATTCTGCTGCAAATGTAATTTATTTTTCTGCTGAAATTGCAGACAGATATGTGTGATTTAAGTTTTTTGTAAGTTTAAATAAGGCTTAGCTGTTAAAACAATCTGAAATACTGATTTTTAAAGTTTTGTATTTCCCCTAATAATTTATTTCCATTCATTGATTTTATATTGATGAAGTTGTGTTTTTTTTAAGAATTTTTAAATTTGATACTTGCAACAAAAACGTATAACAATACATCTTGATATATGTAGAAACATAAATTGAATAATATTTAAGGAGATAGAGTATATGAAAAAACTGATTTTTTATTTATTACCACTTTTTTTGTTGGTAGCATGTTCCGAAGACGAAGGTTATTCGCTCGACAATTTTGTCGTTGACATTGCCACGGTTGACAATCCGGAAAACAATACGACTTTCTTTTTGAACCTCGATAATAATAAGCGGCTTTGGACAGCAGCTTCTGAATTAAAGTATTATCGACCGAAAGATGGCCAGCGTGTGATTGCCAATTACACTTTATTATCGGATAAACCGGTCGGAGCATCCTACAATCACGACATTAAACTGAATGATGTGTATGAAGTGCTTACAAAGGGAATTTTTAAAATCACACCTGCCACACAGGACAGCATTGGAAACGATTATGTTTATATTCGCGATATGTGGATTGGCAGCGACTACTTAAATGTTCGTTTTGATTATCCGGGGGGAAATAAAGTACACTATATCAATTTAGTTTCCGATAGTCTGAAAACTTACACCGATGGCAAAATTCACCTTGAGTTCCGGCACAATGCCAATGATGATTATCCGCATTTTAACCTGAGTGGCATCGTTTCGTTTAATCTAAAATCTTTACAGGTTGCAGACAAAAACGAGGTAAAAATTGTAGTGCATGCGCGTGAATTTAATATGCCCGAAAGTAGTAGTACCTACAATTTAACCTATAAATATGGCACACAGGCTGCTGCTGCGAAGAGGAATCTTCCTATTCCAGCCAACAGAGCAAAAGTAGAATAAACGTTTTTATCTGTTTTTCCGGTTTTTCAAATTCTGTCAACCATTGTCATAATAAAGGCAATGGTTGATTTTTTTTCAATGATAATTTCTCCATGTTTTATTTTCTTATTTTTTACTAATTTATTTGTTTAACTTTGCAATGCAGGTCTTTATTAAAATTCAACAATCATGAAACATCTTGAACCAACCGCATTGTGGAATTACTTCCACGAAATAACACAGATTCCGCGTCCTTCGAAAAAAGAAGAAAAAGTAATTGCCTATCTGAAATCTTTCAGCGAGAAACATCAACTCGATTATAAAATTGATGCTGCCGGAAATGTGCTCATCTGCAAATCTGCCACACCCGGTTTCGAAAATGCAAAAAGAATTATTTTGCAAGCTCATATGGATATGGTCTGCGAAAAAAACAGTGATGTTTTATTTAATTTCGATACAGATGCAATTCAGTATTATATCGATGGCGATTTTGTGAAAGCTCACGGCACAACTCTGGGAGGCGATAATGGTATTGGTATGGCTATGATGCTGGCAGTCCTGAGTGCCGAGAATCTACAACATCCTCCACTTGAATGTCTTTTTACAGTAGATGAAGAAACGGGATTGACCGGTGCTTTTGCTCTCGATAATAAACTATTACATGGCGAAGTGCTTATCAATCTCGACTCGGAAGACGATGGCGTTATTTTTATCGGTTGTGCCGGTGGAATTGATACCACCGCCACTCTGTCGTACACAGAAGAAACATCGCCCGAAGGATATTTTGCATTTTCAGTATCTGTAAGTGGTTTAAAAGGCGGACATTCCGGCGACGATATTCATCGAGGACTTGGTAATGCCAATAAAATTCTGAACCGCTATTTGTGGAATATCAACCAAAAAACCGATTTGCGTTTACATATTTTTAACGGAGGAAATCTGCGAAATGCGATACCTCGGGAAGCTACAGCAACTGTTTCGGTTCCGTGGTCCGAGAAAGAAAATGTACGCGTGGAATTAAATCATTACATCGCCGACATCGAAAAAGAGTTCGGCGATGTGGAACCTTTGTTAAAAATTACGCTTGAGTCGGAAAAATTGCCCGAAAAAGTGATAGATAAAATATCTTCTGACAAACTACTAAACGCTTTATATGCTTGTCCACACGGTGTAAAAGCCATGAGCAAAGATATGCCGGGCTTGGTGGAAACATCAACCAATCTGGCATCGGTAAAAATGAAACCTGACAATAAAATATTGATAACTACCAGCCAACGCAGTTCGGTGGAAACATCCAAACATGACATTGCTCATCAAGTAGAATCCGTTTTTTTACTTGCAGGAGCAGAAGTTACTCATGGTGATGGTTATCCGGGTTGGAAACCAAACGTAAAATCGGAAATTCTGAAAAAGGCTGAAGAAAGTTACGTACGCCTTTTTAACGAAAAAGCTCAAATACGCGCCATTCATGCCGGACTTGAATGTGGTTTATTCCTCGAAAAATACCCGCATCTCGACATGATTTCTATCGGTCCGCAAATGTACGGAGTTCATTCGCCCGATGAAAGATTAAGCATAAGCTCTACACAAAAATGCTGGAAATGGCTGGTGGAAATTTTAAAGAACATTAAATGAAAAAGACCTGTCAGGCTGCTTGCTCCTGACAAATGTACTATATTTATTCGCTCGACGAACGTTTAAGTATCAGTCCATACAAAAATGCTGGAAATGGCTAACGAAAATATTGGAGAATAATTAAATGAAAAAGACCTGTCAGGGTGCTTGCACCTGACAGCGTCGAACAAATATAAAAAATTAGAGAAGCGTCCTTGCTCCAGACAACTTCTAAATCCTGGAAATAAGATTTGTAAAAATTAAAAATATGTCAAAACCAAACAAGCGAAAAATTATCAACGATCCGGTTTTCGGATTTATCGATATTCCGAATGATTTTATCTACGACATCATTCAACATCCTTTTTTTCAGAGGCTGCATCGGATTAAGCAACTCGGATTATCCTCGTTTGTGTACCCCGGAGCACAACATACACGTATGCAGCATTCACTTGGGGCTATGCACCTTATGGGTGAAGCCATAGAGCAAATTCGAAAGCAGGGGCATGAAATAACGCATCAGGAAGCCGATGCCGTACGAGCGTGTATTTTGTTACACGATATTGGACATGGACCTTTTTCGCATACGCTCGAAAATAGCTTGGTCAGCGGTGTGCATCACGAACAGATTTCCTTACTCATGATGCAAAAAATCAACAACGATTTCGGCGGAAAACTGAATGATGCCATACGTATTTTTACCAACAATTATCCCAAACGATTTTTGCATCAACTTGTATCAGGTCAGTTGGATATGGATCGGCTCGATTACTTAAGTCGCGACAGTTTTTTTTCGGGGGTTAGCGAAGGTATCATCGGGTCGGAGCGCATTTTAAAAATGTTGAATGTACAAAATGATAGATTAGTTGTTGATGCTAAAGGAATTTACTCTATCGAAAAATTTTTGGTAGCGAGGCGTTTGATGTATTGGCAGGTTTATTTACACAAAACTTCCGTTGCTGCTGAAAAAATGTTGACGAATATACTGAAACGTGCTAAACAGTTAGCTTCAGAAGGAGTACAACTATTTTCAACGCCGGCATTAGCGTATTTTTTATACAATAATGTGAATCAGCAAATGTTTGTTGAAGATAACCACGCGCTAACCAATTTTGCTTTACTGGATGACTCCGATTTTGTTTCAGCGATCAAAGTTTGGGCTTCGCACGATGATATTGTACTCTCTGAATTATGTAAATCGTTTACCAACAGGCGTTTGTTTAAAGTGGAAGTACTTGGCGAACCGATCAAAAAAAGCGAAATGAGCAAGATGATTGCCATGTACAGAGACCATTTTGGTATAACTGAAAATGAAGCACAGTACTTTATGGGTCTTGAAGTGGTTAGTACAGATACATACAGCCCTGAAGATGAAAATATCAATATCCTTTACAAAGATGGAACAGTAAAAGATATAGCCGATGCATCTGATATGCTTAATATTCAGGTATTAACAAAAAAAGTAGAAAAATACTTCTTTTGTTATTACAAGATTTAAAAACTTATTCAAAGTATTCATGAAAATTGATAAAAATCATGATGTAATAAAAATTGAAGAACTCATTCAATTATATACAAATTGTTTCTCCAAAGGTTTATCCGAACAACACATCGATTTGAACGAGTTGGAATTATATCTGAAAACATTTTTCGATTATGGAAAAATAATTTCAATTTTTGATCTGGATAAGTTGGTCGGTGCATTGCTGGCAATTCCAGTAGATTTTGATCAATATTTTCCTGTGAAACTAAAAACTGAATTTTACGGAAAAAATGTTTGGTACATAGCCGAAATGATGATTGAAGAAAAACTCAGAGGAAAAGGCTGGGGTCAAAAATTGCTGAATGAATTTTTATCTGATGCCAAACAATTTAATATTTCAGATGTTTTTATCAGGGTTTGGAATCAGAATCCGGCTGCTTTATCGTTATACCGTAAAATCGGATTTACCGATGTGGCAGAAATTGAACAAACAAAAACAAAAGCTGATTTATCAGGAACTTTCACAATGAAAAAAATATATTTACAAAAAGAAATTAGCTGAAATGAAACATCTTATAACAAAAACCATCGATTTGATTCATGGAAGTAATGAAGAAAAACGCGCTGAGATACGCGAATATTTTCTTAAGACATGGGAAGTTGATGAAAAACTCTATACACAACTCGTTGATGACGAGACTTTTTACATGCGAGGAGACCCACTTAGGCATATAATTTTGTTTTATCTCGGTCATACGGCAGTGTTTTTTATCAATAAATTGTTTTTGGCAAAGATTATTGATACGCGTATCAATCCGGCTTACGAATCGATATTTGCCATTGGCGTCGATGAAATGAGTTGGGACGACTTGAATGAAAAACACTACGATTGGCCTCCGGTTACAGGAGTGAGAGAATACCGCAACAAAGCCAAAGAATTGATACTAAATGTTATTGATAATACACCTCTTACACTGCCCATACATTGGGAAAGTCCGTTTTGGATTATTATGATGGGCATTGAACATGAGCGAATTCATTTAGAAACTTCATCAGTTCTGATACGTCAGTTACCTCTGGAAAAAGTCGTTAAAGGACGCTTTGGTGAGATTTGTAGCGAAAGAGGTACATCCCCAAGAAACGAATTTTTGTCAGTTCCGGGAGCAGAAATGAAACTCGGTAAACCCCTCCAACACAAATTTTACGGTTGGGATAACGAGTATGGAACACACACCGAAAAGGTTGAAGACTTTAAAACCACTAAGTATTTGATATCGAACGGAGAATTTCTCGAATTTATTGAAGATAGTGGTTATACTACAGAAAGTTACTGGACTGAAGAAGGTTGGAGTTGGCGTAATTATAAGCAAGCTCAAATGCCGTTGTTTTGGCGCAAAACCGAACAAGGATACAAACTTCGTTTGGTTGCCGAAGAAATTGATATGCCCTGGAACTGGCCTGTTGAAGTAAATTATCTCGAGGCGAAAGCGTATTGCAACTGGCTTTCGGCGAAAAATGGAAAAACATTCAGATTGCCCACCGAAGCCGAATGGTATCGGTTGGTTGAGCATTGTCAGATTCAAGATGTTGATAAATGGAAATCTGCTCCGGGAAATATTAACTTTGAGCATTATTGTTCGCCATGTCCCGTAGATAAATTTGCTTTTGGCGATTTTTACGATGTGCTGGGCAATGTGTGGCAATGGACAGAAACCCCGATTACAGGTTTCGCAGGCTTTAAAGTTCATCCCATGTACGATGATTTTTCCACGCCAACTTTCGACGGCAAACACAATCTGATTAAAGGCGGTTCGTGGATTTCAACCGGAAACGAATCCACACTACATTCTCGCTATGCTTTTCGCCGGCATTTTTATCAGCACGCCGGTTTTCGGGTGGTTGAATCGGAATATCCGCTGGTTATTGAAAATGATGAATATGAAACCGATACAGAGGTTGCAAATTCATGCGAAAATAACTGGGGAGATTTCTTTGGAGCGAAACAGAATTTTCATAAGAATCTTGCTGAATTTGTGTTGGAGGTTTCCAAAGATAAAAATATTTTTAATGTGCTCGATTTGAATGCGGACACCGGACGATTGGCTTTTGAACTTGCTCCGCATTTTGATAATATTACTGCCATCGATTTTTCGGCGCGTTTTATCCGTATGCCCATTCAGTTACAGGAAAGAGGTTTTATCCGTTATATTGTGAAAGATGAGGGCGAATTGGTATTTTATCGTGAACTCGTGCTTTCTGAAACCGGGTTGGGAAAAGGTGAAGGCACACGTGAAGGAGAAGGCGAAGGCAGAGGTGAAGGCAGAGGCGAAGGCACAGGCGAAGGAGAAGGCGAAGGCACAGGTACTGGTTTTGAAAATATTTTGTTTATGCAGGATAATGCCAACAATTTGAAACCGATTTACTCGGGATACGATTTGATTATCGTTCCGAATTTGCTTGAAGAATTAACTTGTCCCATTATTTTTCTGCAGCAAATTCACGAAAGATTAAATGCTGGAGGAACATTAATTTTGGCTTCAACTTACGACTGGGAATTGAATAACATAAAACGCGAACATTGGCCCGGCGGATTTAAAAAAGATGGAGAACCGGTTACTTCATTCGAAGGAATAAAAGAAATACTGAGCTCTAATTTTTATCTTGACAGGAACCCTGTAAATCTCCAATTATCATTATGGAAGAATTCAAGAAATAAAGAAGTTAAAAATGTAGAAGTTACAGTTTGGATTAAAAAGTGAAATGATTTTTTTATTGATTTAATAAGAAATGTAATTTTTTTACATTGAAATTATTCTTTAATTTTGTGTTCTTACGAATATCTCGGTTGTTATAAATTGAGAAAATTACATTAAAATATATTTTATGGAAACTACCCGTCAACAAAAAATATCGCGTATGCTTCAGAAGGAGCTTGGCGAAATATTTCTGCTCTACGCACGTGAAATTCACGGAGTATTAATTACTGTAACCGGTGTTCGCATTAGTCCTGATTTAAGTATAGCTCATGTTCATTTGAGCATATTTCCGAGCCAAAAAGCGCCTGATATCTTGCAAAAAGTGAATGCTGACACAAAATCATTACGATTTGAATTAGGGAAACGCGTTCGTTATCAATTGCGTATAGTTCCTGAACTCCATTTTCATATCGACGATTCGCTGGATTATATTGAAAATATCGACAATCTTCTTAAAAGTGACCCGCCTTCGCCTTTAAGCGATGACAACTCTACGGATTGAATCAGATTTCTTGATGATAGCAATTCAGTGTAAATGAAATCAAACTCTCAAAATCAAACCGATAACAAAAAAAACTCCATGTTATTTTCTGTTGAAATTGCATGGAGGTATCTTTTTTCGAAAAAGTCGCACAACGCCATAAATATTATTTCAGGCATATCCTCATTCGGGGTAGCAGTCGGAACAATGGCGTTGGTTGTTGTACTTTCCGTTTTCAACGGATTTGAATCGCTGGTAGCCGGCATGTTTTCTGCTTTTGATCCTGATTTGCGGATTGAAGTTACCGAAGGAAAAATTTTTGATGTAAACGATACTGCTTTTCAAAAAGTAAAAAAATTAAAAGAAGTTGAGGTTTTTACAGAAGTTGTACAGGAAAACGCTTTGTTAAGATTTAAAGATAAACAAATGCCTGCTGTGGTTATGGGTGTTTCTCAAAATTTCGAGCAACTCACACAGATAAAAAACATAATGTACGATGGAAAATTCGAGCTGTACGATGGAGCATTCGAACGGGCTGTACCCGGACTTGGGGTGGCAAGTACGCTTGGTTTAGGAGCTCATTTTATCGATCCATTGTATATATATGCTCCAAAACGAACTTCTCGCATTAATTTACTTCGTCCCGAAACTTCATTTAATCAGTCAGGTACATTTGTTTCGGGTATTTTTAATGTCAATCAATTGCAATACGATGATCAGTATGTGCTTGTTTCAATTGCACTTGCCCGTGAACTTTTCGAGTACGACTCCACAATGGTATCGTTTGTCGAATTAAAAATAACGCCAACAGCAAATCAGAAAAAAGTACAAAAAACAATTGCTGACATACTGGGACAAAATTATCGTGTAAAAAACCGCTACGAACAACAGGAGAGTTTTTTTAAAATAATGCAGATTGAAAAATGGATTACTTTCCTGATTCTCAGTTTTATTTTGTTGATTGCAGTTTTTAATATTATCGGTTCGTTGTCGATGCTGATAATTGAAAAGAAAGCTGATATTTCAACTTTACGAAGTTTGGGAGCTGATGATAGCCTTATTAAAAGAATTTTTTTGCTCGAAGGATGGTTTATCTCATTTGTTGGGGCTGTTATCGGAATTTTTTTGGGTACAATTATTAGTTTAGCTCAGCAGCATTTTGGATTCCTTAAACTCGGCAAAGGTTACATTGTGGATGCTTATCCGGTTGTAACGAGTTTTTCTGATGTGATACTTGTGTTTATAACTGTGCTCATCATGGGAATGTTTGCAGCGCTTTATCCGGTTAAGTATATCAATAAATCCTAATAATTTTTTGAATTCAAAAAAATCAACAAATATTCTACTTGATAATCCAAATGCGATTTCTCAATTTCTTAATTTCATATTTCCTCAAAATCAACAATGAACAATCCAATGAATTATAAATTACATATCTTTGAAAACGCCATTGGTGTAGCAAAATCATTAGCTGAAACAATCTACGTTAAAGCAAAAAATAAACAAGCCGAAAACAGTTTTCTGAACTTAGCAGTTTCGGGCGGTAGTACACCCCGATTGCTATTTGAAATACTTGCTGCCGAATATAAAGAAACTATGCCATGGAAATCAGTTCGCATTTTTTGGGTCGATGAGCGTTGCGTGCCACCCTTACACCCGGAAAGTAATTACGGGATGACCCATGATGCTTTATTGTCAAAGATAGATATTCCGGCTTCAAATATTTTCAGGATGAAAGGCGAAGAAGAACCGGAATCGGAAGCAATAAGATATAGAAATATTTTAGTGAATGAATTGTCATCAGCAAACAATTTACCTGTTTTTGATCTCATTCTGCTTGGCATGGGCGATGATGGGCATACAGCATCAATATTCCCCAATCAAATGCATCTTAATACTTTGTCTGAATCAGTAGCAGTTGCCACACACCCAATATCCGGGCAAAAGCGCATTACCTTAACAGGAAATACCATCAGGAATGCACATGAAGTTGTTTTTATGATAACAGGTGAGAATAAAGCAAAAATTCTTGCTGAAATTATTAAACAGAAACCACAGGCAAAGAAATATCCTGCTTCGTATATGTATTCTGTAAATGATGGGGCAATCTTTTATGTTGATTCCACTGCGGCATCATTACTTTGACTAAAATATATTCTTTACCAAATTACTGAAAGTTAGTATTTATTTTCATAAAAATGCACGACAATACATTTTTTTAACAGATTGTTGAGATTACCTTTGCAACGAACTTTATTTACCAAAATAAGCAGACATTCTGTCAAAATAATTATTATTGTCTGATAAAGGAAAACTATTTTTGTATTACTGTTATACTAAAATAAACCGTATTCTTACTTCCAAAAAATTTTAATCATAAAAATCTGATAATGAAAACAACAAATTTTTTTGCGGTTGACTTGGGCGCTACCAGTGGTCGTACAATTCTGGGTATGATTCGCAGTGGGTCAATTGAATTACGAGAAATCAACCGCTTCCCCAATAAAATTATTGAAGCAAACGGACATTTTTACTGGGATTTTCTCAGTCTGTATCAATATATTCTCGAAGGATTGAAAATTGTTGCCGATGAAGAAATTGAAATTAAATCAATAGGGATTGATACTTGGGGTGTCGATTTTGTATGTTTCGATAAAAATGGCGAAATGCTCGGAAATCCCTACAGCTATCGCGACCCCCACACAAACGATGCACAGGAAAATTTCTTTAAAATAATTCCGCGCGACAAAGTATACAAAAGCACCGGAATTCAGTTTATGAATTTCAATTCGCTTTTCCAGCTATCGGCAATGAAATCGCATCAATCTTCCATACTTCCCGTTGCCGATAAAATTCTTTTTATGCCTGATGCACTTTCGTATATGCTTACCGGAAAAATGGTTACCGAATATACAATTGCATCTACTTCGCAAATGCTCGATGCAAAAAATCGCCGTTTTGATAATACATTGCTCAAAGCTGTCGGATTAACCGAGAACCATTTCGGAAAATTTGTTTTCCCGGGAGAAGTTATCGGAACGCTTTCTGCTTCTGTACAAAAACAAACCGGACTTGGAGCAGTTCCTGTTATTGCAGTGGCAGGACATGATACAGCTTCAGCTGTGGCAGCTGTGCCTGCACTTGACAAAAATTTTGCGTATCTCAGCTCCGGAACTTGGTCGCTAATGGGAATCGAAACCGAAAGCCCCATCATAAACGATGAAAGTTTCGCTTTAAACTTTACAAACGAAGGTGGTCTGGAAGGTACCATCCGTTTCCTGAAAAATATTTGCGGAATGTGGCTGCTCGAACGTTGTAGAGCTGAATGGGGTTCAACTTCCGAAGAAAACTCTTACAGTCAACTTATTGCCGATGCCAAAGTTGCCGACAGTTTTATCAGTTTTATCAATCCCGATGCGCCCGATTTTGCCAATCCTCCTTCGATGGTGAAAGCCATTCAGAACTATTGCGAAAAAACTTCGCAGGTTGTGCCGCGTACAAAAGCTGAAATCACCCGTTGTATATTCGAAAGTCTGGCTTTCCGTTATCGTCAGATACTCGAAAGCCTCAAATCGTTTGCTTCATTCCCGATTGATAAATTGCATGTTATTGGTGGTGGTTCTAAAAATGCCATGCTAAATCAGTTCACTGCCAACGCTTTAGGAATTCCTGTAGTAGCCGGGCCTATGGAAGCAACAGCGATTGGAAATATTATGGTTCAGGCAAAAGCTATCGGTATTTATTCAGATATTAAACAAATGCGCGAAAGTATCAGTAATTCAATTGATTTAACTGAATATCTTCCTCAGGACGCTGATGAATGGAATGATTATTACGATAGATATTTGTCGGTAACTTCTTTTTGAGAATAAGTAAACAAGTTACGAGTTACAAGTTACAAGTAAACCGTTAACTCGAAACAAGAAACTTGAAACTCTGAAACTTGAAACAAAAAATACATTTTTAAACATAAAAAAAGAATATCATGAACGAACAAATTAAAAAAGCTTACGAATTGGCTGTTGAGCGTTATGCAGCTATGGGTGTTGACGTAAATAAAGCCATCGAACAACTGGATAAACTTCCTATTTCACTTCATTGCTGGCAGGCTGACGATGTTACAGGTTTTGAAAATCCTGACGGACAACTTACCGGTGGGATTCAAGCTACCGGAAATTACCCCGGAAAAGCCCGCACAATCGACGAATTGCGTGCCGATATCGACAAAGCTATGTCGCTAATACCGGGAAATCATCGTGTGAACATCCATGCTTTTTATGGCGATTTTGGCGGAAAATTTGTTGACCGAAACGAAATTGAACCTGCACATTTCCAAAGCTGGATTGACTGGGCAAAAGAAAAAAATTACAAACTTGATTTTAACTGTACTTGTTTTTCACACGAGAAATCTTCAGATGGTTTAACACTTTCGCACCCCGATCCTGAAATCCGTAATTTCTGGATCGAACACGTAATACGCAGTCGTAAAATTGCCGAAGAAATGGGACGTCAGTTAGGTTCAAAATGTATGCACAATATCTGGATTCCCGATGGTTCGAAAGATGTTACCGTAAACCGTTTGGCTTATCGTAAAAACCTGAAAGAATCGCTCGATAAAATTTTCGAATACAAAACCAACGACGAATACATGCTGGATTGCATCGAGAGTAAACTTTTTGGTATAGGAGCTGAAAGTTATACTGTTGGATCGCACGAGTTTTATATGGGCTACGGAGTTAAAAACAACATCATTGTAACCCTCGATGGCGGACACTTCCACCCAACTGAAATTATTTCCGATAAAATTTCATCGCTTTTATTGTTCCTTCCTGAAGTTATGCTGCATGTAACTCGCGGTATTCGCTGGGATAGCGACCATGTAGTAAACTTGAATGAAGAAATTGTGGCAATTGCACAGGAAATTGTTCGTGCCGATGCCGTTGACAAAGTTCATATCGGTCTGGATTATTTTGATGCTTCCATTAATCGTGTTGGAGCTTATGTGGTTGGTGTACGCGCAACCCAAAAAGCATTAGTTCAGGCGTTGCTTGAACCCATCGCAAAATTGCGCGAGTTTGAAGCAAAAGGACAAAACTTTGAACGTATGGCGTTGCTCGAAGAAGCCAAATCGATGCCTTGGGGCGATGTTTACAACTACTACTGTGCACTGAAAGGTGTCATTGTAGGCGATGCTTACATTGCTGATATTCAGAAATACGAACAAGAGGTAACATCGAAAAGATAAAAATTTGAAGCGGGTAGCGGGTAGATATAAATTTTTCATCAATTATTCAATTTTGATTGATTTTCTACCCGCTTCTCACTACCCGCTACTTAATACTGATATTTATGAATACACTCATCGGATTATTAATAATTGCTATTGGCAGTTACGGACAAAGCAGTTCGTATGTGCCGATACGAAAAGTAAAAACTTGGGCATGGGAAAGTTTCTGGCTCGTTCAGGGAATTTTCGCTTGGCTTGTTTTTCCATTTTTGGGCGCATTACTTGCCGTACCTGATGGATATACTTTAGGTGAAATTCTTTCATCGGGCGATGGCGCTGCATGGAAAGCTATAATTTTTGGTGCACTTTGGGGCGTTGGAGGTCTGACTTTCGGTTTAAGCATGCGTTACCTTGGTGTGGCGCTTGGGCAAAGTATTGCACTTGGAACTTGTTCAGCTTTCGGAACATTGATTCCTGCACTAATGGTTGGAACTGATTTGTTGCATGGTGAAGGACTTGTTCTGTTGATTGGCGTAAGCGTTGCTATTGCCGGTATTGCTGTAATAGGATATGCCGGAAGTTTACGTGCCCAAAACATGACAGAAGAACAGAAAAAAGCTGCCGTTAAAGATTTTGCTTTGGGAAAAGGCTTGTTGGTTGCGTTGCTTGCCGGAGTTATGAGCGCTTGTTTCAGTTTAGGACTTGAAGCTGCCGAACCAATTAAAAAAGCTGCTCTCGAAATGGGTTCAGATGCTTTGTATGCCGGTTTGCCTGCAATTTTACTGATTACTTTTGGTGGATTTATAACCAATGCCGCCTATTGTTTATTTCAGAATGTAAAAAACAAAACCCTGAAAGATTATTTCGGAGTTCCTGCCGGAGTACTTGTAAACAATCTACTTTTCTCAGCTTTAGCAGGTGTGCTTTGGTATTCGCAATTTTTCGGCTTGACACTCGGTAAAAGTTTCCTTACCGAAGGCAGCGTAATGATGGCTTTCTCATGGAGTATTCTCATGTCGCTGAATGTTACGTTCAGTAATGTTTGGGGTATCATTCTTAAAGAGTGGAAAGGAGTGAAACCGAGTACGATCGTTGTGCTTGTTATCGGTATGGCAATTTTGATTTTCTCGCTGATAATACCAAACTTATTTTAATTCAAACTGGAATTTATTATTTTTATAATTTGAGAGGCTGTCTCCTAAGGTAGGCAGCCTCTTTTTTTTTACTATTGAAGAATATTTGAACATTTTTTGAATTTTAAAGTAGAAATCATTACAAAGTCAAATCTTTTTCGTCTTATGTATTTAAATAACTCAAATTTCAATTACAAACTTTAAATCAAAAAATTGCATGAAAACAAAGATTTTTACTTTACTGCTTGCGGTAAGTTTTTTAACCGCATTTCAAGCTAAAGCTAAAACTGTAACAGTAGGGGCTTCAGGTACTTATCCTTCCATTTCAGCCGCTATTGCCGGCGTGGGTACCATCACTGAACCATTGATTATTGAACTTACAACGGATTATGCGCAAACTTCGGATGACATAACTGCAATAGATGGTGCAAGTGCTACAAATACTGTAACCATTCGGCCACAAGGTACACTTACAGTAACCGGTAATAATGGTTATGTCTGGAAAATGGATGGATGTGAATATGTAAATATTGATGGTCGTGTAGATGGTGTTGGGGCTTCGGTACTGACATTAGTTGCTGACACAACAACTACCGACAAACCAACAGCTCTTTTTATTATTAATGCTAAAAATAACTCAGTTAATTATGTAAATTTTAAAGGAGCAACTTTAACTAGCGCTGGTGCATTTGTGCCACAGCCCACAGTAGCACCTTCCATTGGGATTATTACAATAAGTTCAGGTGTTACTAATTTATTGGTTGACCGGTGTAATGTTGGACCACTTGAAAGAATTAAAGGAACGCCAACAGTTTCAATTTTTGCGAAAGGAGCAGCTGACGCACAAAGTTCAAATATCATGATCTCAAATTGCAACATTTATGACTTTTATGCTCGTGATTTGAATAAGTGTACTACAACGCCCGGCTCAGGAGTAGGTATTTTAGTTTTAGATAATACATCGAACATTATTATTTCCGGAAACAGTTTTTATCAAACCTATCACCGGAGATTATTTGCGAATAATAATAACGCAAGGTCATGTGCTATTGCTGTTCAAAATACAAGTGGCACCGGTTACAGGATTAACGATAACTATATAGGCGGTTCTGAACCATTGTGTGGCGGCGATTATTACACCGACAGTATTACAAACAATACTGCATTTAATGCCATTTATACATCTGTTTCGAATTCAGGTACTACAGCGATTTATGGAAACATTATTAGAAATATCACACTGCTTGCACATTCGCCTATTGCTCAGGTATATCAATCATCTATGATTACTATTAATGGTGGTAGTGTTCTTGTTGGAATAAAAGAAGACGGTACAACACCATCAGGAAATATCATAGGCGATGTTTCAGAAACTAAAGTCGGTTCAAATGCATCTATACGATTTGTTGGAACAAACAATAATGCAACTTTTACAGGAATAGCATGTATTTCATTAGCGGATGCAAACATTAAAATAGCCAACAATGTAATTGCTGGTGTAACAGTAGATTATTTCAATAATTATAGTACTGAAAGAACAGTTTTCTTTACAGGGATAAACATACTTGGTACAGCAGCTTCATCTATATTAATAAGTAAAAATCAAATAGGAAATAACACCATAGGTGTAGCACCAACTTCTATGTCAATTCAAAATTATCGTGGTAGAAACAATTATGGTATTTATGCAAACACAGCTTTACCGGCATCCACGACATTAACTATCACAGATAATAAAATAAATAATATGTACAAGTCTGTAAA
>CAYNGF010000012.1:0-55846 GCA_964396515.1 uncultured Paludibacter sp. | reverse complement strand
ATAGACGAATGGGCCATATTGCTTTGTGCAATTGCGGGTGCAAATATACGGCAATTTTTTAAATTGGCAAATAGTTTCAGCAAAATATTTACAAAATTTACAATCTTCTGAAATTCAGCTTTCAAGCAGTTTATTAAAGATTTTTACAACGGATTATCGATAGTAGTTTCAAAAAAATTATCTTTGTAGCAATGAATAATTCGTTGCTATGCTGATAAAAACACAAGCAATAATACTGAATTCGGTCAAACATTCGGATAAAACTACCATTGTCAATTCATATAGCAGGCATTTTGGTCGAATTTCGTTTGCGGTTTTTGGTACTCATGGAAAAAAATCCGCTGTACGTTCTGCTCATTTACAGCCGCTATCCGTTGTAGAGCTTGATGTTATGCATATTCCTGGCAAAGACATTCAAAGAATTAAGGATTTAAAAATGGATGTTGTTTTTTCATCCATCCCTTTCGATGCTGTAAAAAGTGCCATTGCTTTATTTCTTGCCGAAATGCTTACAAAAGTACTTCGACAACCCGAAGAGGATGAGGCTTTGTTTAATTTTCTGA
Source organism: uncultured Paludibacter sp. (assembly GCA_964396515.1). Lineage (GTDB taxonomy): Bacteria > Bacteroidota > Bacteroidia > Bacteroidales > Paludibacteraceae > Paludibacter. The sequence continues at coordinate 55,283 of CAYNGF010000012.1, read as the reverse complement.
TAAATTCTGTTTTATTTCTTGATAAAGAAAATCAGAATTTTGCCGATTTCCATCTTGTATTTCTACTTAAACTTACTCAATTCTTGGGGTTTTATCCCAATTTCGAAAGCAATGAAATTAAATATTTCGACTTGATGAATGGTGTTTTCGAGCGGGAAAAGCCATCGCACACGCATTATCTTTCAGAAGAATACGCGCAATTTTTCTTTCGCTTACTTAATTCTGGCTACAACGAAACCGAACATTTTAGCATAGGAAGAAATACCAGGAAAATTCTATTAAACGCCATTCTGGACTATTACAGACTGCATGTGTCGGATTTTCACGGATTGAAATCACTGTCAGTTTTTCAGAGTTTGTTTGATTGAGAAAATTATTCTGACTACTGTATGTATTTTTTATGTTTTTAAAATATCTCAATTCAAACAGTTTAATTTTTCTATCAGTTACAAACCAACATTTTCTAACAAATATATTTCAAAACAAATAAATTCTGCATCCAAAAGAGCTGGCAGAATTACGTTGTTCAGGAATGCTATGAGTTATATCTTCCACTCAAATCCATCTTTCGTATCTTTTATTTCGAACCCAAGTGCTGTCAGTTCGTTACGGATTTTATCGCTTGTTGCCCAGTCTTTATTTCGTTTTGCTTCTAATCTAATATTCAGCAATAAATCAATGGCTTTTTGATAAGCTTCGTTAATGCCTGTTGTAGCTGATTCGGTTCGGAGACCCAAAATATCCTCAACGTATAATTTAAAAACGTTTTGTAATTCTTTTAAATCATCTGCCGAAATTGTCTCTTTTCCATCGTGAATCAGATTTATGGTTTTTAGCGCATCAAACAAATGAGAAATTACTATGGGTGTATTCAAATCATCATTCATAGCTTCTTCGCATTTGGCGCGTAAACCCTCGATTGATACAGACGAAACTGGCGATGATGTCAGTTTTTTTAAGCGGGCATAGCCTTCCAAAAGTCTGCTCAATCCTTTTTCAGATGCTTCAAGTGCTTCGCTGCTAAAATCTACCGTACTGCGATAATGGGCTTGTAAAATGAAGAAACGAATGGTCATCGGGCTAAATGCTTTCGACAATAACTTGTGATTCCCGGTAAAAAACTCATCTAACGTGATAAAATTACCCAACGATTTTCCCATTTTTTGTCCCCCAATGGTAATCATGTTATTATGCATCCAGTATTTTACACTGTCTTTACCAAGTCCGGCTTTGTTTTGTGCAATTTCGCACTCATGGTGTGGAAACATCAAGTCCATGCCACCGCCATGAATATCAAATTCTTCGCCTAAATATTTAGTGCCCATGGCTGAGCATTCCATATGCCAGCCCGGAAAACCTTCACTCCAGGGAGCTTTCCAACGCATAATATGCTCCGGTGATGCTTTTTTCCAGAGCGCAAAATCCACACTTCTGCGTTTTTCGCTCTGTCCGTCGAGTTCGCGAGTGGTTTCGAGCATTTCGTCTATATTTCTACCTGATAAGATACCATAATTATTGGTTTTGTTGTATTTTTCAACATCAAAATAGACCGAACCTTCGCTTTCGTAAGCAAAACCTGCGTCCAGTATCTTTTGAGTGAATTCTATTTGCTCCATGATATGACCGGATGCATGCGGTTCAATACTTGGCGGTAAAACGTTTAATGCTTCCATTGCCTTGTGGTAGCGATTTACGTAATATTGCACCACTTCCATTGGTTCCAATTGATCGAGACGGGCTTTTTTAGCAATTTTATCCTCTCCGCTATCAGCATCATTTTCGAGATGCCCCACATCGGTTATATTGCGCACATAGCGCACTTTGTAGCCCAAATGCTGCAAATAACGAAATAAAATGTCGAATGATATAGCTGGACGTGCATGTCCCAGGTGTGCATCGCCATAAACAGTTGGTCCGCAAACGTACATGCCTACTTTGTTTTCGTGTAGCGGAATGAATTGCTCTTTTTTGCGGCTTAATGTGTTGTAAATATACAATTTGTGTTCCATAGACTCCTGACCCCTATTGGGGAATTAAAATTTTATTTATTATCTGATAGAATTTGTTTTTGTAATTTCCAAAAGCCCTTATAGAGGTTTTGGGATATTCTAAAATAATGTTCCCTGTTCTCCTAATTTTACTTTCCCCAAATGTTTATATGCCAATTCTGTAACTTCGCGACCACGCGGAGTGCGTTTCATAAAACCTTCTTTTATCAAAAATGGTTCGTACACTTCTTCAATTGTTCCGGCATCTTCGCCTAAAGCAGTGGCTATTGTCGTCAATCCAACCGGACCTCCTTTGAATTTATCGATAATGGTATTCAGGATTTTGTTGTCTATTTCGTCCAGACCATATTTGTCGATATTCAATGCTTCAAGAGCATATAAAGCGATGTCATGATCAATCACTCCACTGCCTTTTACCTGTGCAAAATCGCGAACGCGACGAAGTAATGCATTGGCAATTCGCGGAGTGCCACGGCTGCGTCCTCCTATTTCAACAGCTGCTTTTTCTTCAATAGGTATTTCAAGTAATTTTGCCGAACGTTTGATAATGCCTGTGATTACCTCAATATCATAATACTCAAAATGGCAATTGATACCAAAACGTGCGCGAAGTGGAGCTGTCAGTAATCCACTTCGAGTCGTTGCTCCAATTAATGTAAACGGATTTAGTTCCAATTGTATGGAGCGTGCACTTGGCCCTTTATCTATCATTATATCAATGCGATAATCCTCCATTGCGGAATACAAATATTCTTCCACAATCGGACTAAGTCGATGAATTTCATCGATAAAAAGCACGTCATTGGTTTCGAGGCTGGTAAGTAGTCCGGCTAAATCGCCGGGTTTATCCAATACCGGACCCGATGTAATCTTAAATCCAACATTCAGTTCGTTAGCAATGATATTCGAAAGTGTTGTCTTACCCAGTCCGGGAGGACCGTGCAACAATACATGGTCGAGCGATTCGGTACGCATACGGGCTGCCTGAACGAAAATTTTCAGGTTTTCTACAATTTTGTTTTGTCCTTGAAAATCAGAAAAAGTTAGCGGTCGTAAAGCGTTCTCGAACTCTTTCTCGCCTTTTTGATTGTTTCGTATGTCGAAGTTTTGTTCCATTTTTAAAATTTCACGCAAAGGCGTTAAGACGCAAATTTATAAGTTATTTGCAATTCTCTTAATACCATCTTTTATCAAACTTTCATATAAGTTAATTAATAATCCCAACTTGAGATTCGTTAATTTCAAATAAGTCAGAAGTTGTTTATAATGAACAGGAGATATTTCCTCAACTGATTTTAATTCAATATTAACCATATTTTAAACAATTAAATCAGCTCTGAAACCTATTTCCAGTTTTGTTTCTTTCCATACCAATGGAATTATCTTTTAACGTTTAACCTTCAATCCAAAACTTTTATGCTCTTGGAACATTATTTCTTCGTAAACAGATTCCATAAGTCCGGGACCAATTTTGGTGTGAATTTGATAAGCGATATTCACTATAATCTTTGATAATTCATTCTCAGTTATATGCTCTTTATTGTTTCTCACAAAGACGCGTTGTCGCAAAATATATTATTTTGAAACACACTATTTACTACAAGATTAAACAATAATAACAAAGCAATTTCTCAATTACTAAAACATAGAAAATCTTTTAAGATTTTTTCTTTGGTACTTATTAGATATTTTTATTCTTTTGCTCCTTTGCGGGACTCTTTATTTTGTCAAACTCTTAAATACTTCCTCCATGCTTCGTTCCACAGCCTTTATAGTCAGAATTTTATTACCGGATTTTACTGCATAATCAAAAATCTCAGCCCGGATATCTCGTGAAGCAAAAACTGTATATGTATTTTTGTCTTTTGTCGAAACAGCATTAATTCCTTCTATCTCCGAAATTTCTGCTTCATTCAGAAACTCTACTTCAAATTGTAAATTATTTTCATCAAACAGATTTATTTTCGAAATGTCGGGATAATCGGCAACAATTTCGCCTTTGTTGATAATAATCACACGGTTGCAAATGGCTTTGATTTCCTGCATAATGTGAGTGCTGAGTAAAACGGTTCTGTCTTTGCCCAGTTCGCGAATAAGGGTACGGATTTCATCCAGCTGATTAGGGTCGAGGCCGGTGGTTGGCTCGTCGAGCATCAACACCTTCGGGTTCGGTATCAATGCCTGAGCCAATCCTACCCGCTGACGATAACCTTTGGATAATTGTCCTATCTTTTTATGAAATTCAGGTCGCAAACCAACTTTGTCTATTAGTTCGTTCACCAGTTTTTCACGTTCTTTTTTTATTCCGTAAGTTTCGGCTACAAAAAGCAAATATTCTTTTACATACATTTCGGTGTAGAGCGGATTAAGCTCAGGTAAATAACCAACCAATGCATTGGTTTGCAATGTGTTTTCTTTTACTTCGAGCCCGCAAACTTTCACAGAGCCTGTGTTGTACGACAATGCTCCGGCAATGATTTTCATAGTCGTAGTTTTTCCGGCTCCGTTAGGTCCGAGAAAACCTACCACTTCGCCTTCGCCGATTTCGAACCCGATATTGTTCAAAACCTTTTGATCGCCATAGTTCTTTGAAAGATTGGAAATATTAATAGACACCTTTTACAAGTTACAAGTTAGAAGCTACAAAAGTACTAATTTCGGGCGGTTATATAATAAAGATGAGTTATTAGGGTTATGAAAAAGTTGAAATCATGCCTTTGACTCAAACTAATTATCAAGTATCTGAATACGTTGCGTTGATTTTACTTCTTTTATCTTGTTGATATTATTGCAGATATTGTTAATATCCTCCGTATCGTGAACCAGAATATGAAAGCGTCCTATAAAAATTCCATCAATTGTTTCGATATTTATTTTTTTAATATTTACACCATAATTATCAGAAATAATTTTCAAAATTTCAATCATTATTCCTTTTCTGTCGATGCCTTTAATTTCGATAATTTCTTCGAAAATCATCATTTTATGCGTTGCCCATTGAGCGGAAACAAGGCGTTCGCCATGATTTGATTTTAATTTTGCTGCAATTTTACACGCCCGTTTGTGAATTATGAGCATTTCAGACTGGTCAACAAAACCAAGCACATCATCGCCGGGAATTGGTTTGCAACATGGAGCCAATTGAAATGTTTTACCAATATTTTCTTCGGAAAGTATGATGGTTTGTTTTCGGTCAATTTTTTCAGGATTTCCGTCGATGGGAACGGTGGGACCTTTTTTGTTTTCGGATGTGCCAACAAACGGTATTTTCAGAAACCTACCAAATACATTTGTCGATTTCGGTTTTAAAAGTGTTCTGATTTCATCAATATTAATAGATTTTTTTGCTGCCTGTAGAAAAAGAGTATTACGTTGTGAAAACTTGAAGTGATTGAGTATTTTTACATACACATCGTTACTTGGCTCAATGTTAAGCGATTGTAAAACTTCTTCAATAATTATTTGTCCATCAATTATCAGATTTTTTTCTTCACGTTTAAAGTAAGCTTTCAGTTTTGACTTGGCGCGTGCGGTGGTTACATAATTTTCCCATTCGGGTTGTGGTGTTTGTTTTTTCGATGTAAGAATTTCAATTTGATCGCCACTATTAAGTTTATAACTGAGTGGAACAAGTTTGTGATTTACTTTAGCTCCTATACAATGCATACCTAACTCGGAGTGAACGTTAAAAGCAAAATCAAGAGCTGTGGCGCCTTGAGCAATGGTTTTTATTTCTCCTTTAGGCGTAAAAACAAAAATTTCAGAGGCAAACAGATTAAGTTTAAAAGTATCGATAAAGTCAATTGCGTTTGGTTCGGGATTTTCAAGAATTTCCTTAATGGTTTTCATCCATTTATCGAGTTCGGAAGGTTCTGAATTGCCGGTTTTATATTTCCAGTGTGCAGCGAGTCCTTTTTCGGCAATTTCATTCATTCGCTGGCTTCTTATTTGCACTTCCACCCACTTACCTCCTGGCCCCATTACCGTTACGTGTAAGGATTCGTAACCATTCGCCTTTGGTGTACTTACCCAGTCGCGAATACGTTCAGGATGTGGACGATACATATTGGTTATGGCAGAATAAAGCATCCAACACTGGTCTTTTTCACTTATACCTTCTTTCGGAGTAAAAATTATGCGTAGTGCAAGCAAATCGTAAACTTCTTCAAAAGGTATGTTGCGGGTTGACATTTTATTCCATATTGAGTAAACTGATTTAACTCTTTCTTTAAGGAAGTAATCATAACCCATATCACTGAGTTTTTTCTTTATGGGAGCGGTGAATTCTTTAAAAAACTCTTCACGGGCTTCTTTCTCGAGTGAAAGACGATTCTCAATTTGAGCATAGGTGTCAGGATGTTCATATTTGAAACTTAAATTTTCAAGTTCTGTTTTTATACGAAACAAACCGAGCCGATGTGCGAGGGGTGCGTAAATATATTGTGTTTCTCCGGTGATTTTAAGCTGTTTAGCTTCGGGCATAGAGCCCAGAGTACGCATATTATGCAACCTGTCGGCAATTTTTATTATAATTACCCGAATGTCTTCCGACATTGTTAACAGTAACTTGCGGAAATTCTCAGCCTGCTTGGATGCTTCTTCGGCAAAAACTCCTCCTGAAATTTTGGTTAAACCTTCAACAATATGCGCAATTTTTTTTCCGAACAGATTCTGAATATCTTCTACTGTATAATCAGTATCTTCAACCACATCGTGGAGTAATGCAGCACTGATGGAAGTGGAACCCATCCCGATTTCGGAACAAACAATACGTGCTACGGCAAGGGGATGCATTATGTAAGGCTCACCCGAACGACGTTTAATGCCTTTGTGTGCACTTTTGGCAAATTGAAAAGCACGGGTAATTAACTCAACCTTTTTTCGATGGTTTGAGTTGAGATAATCGTTGAGTAATCCATCAAATTCGCGTTGAATGATATCTTCTTCCGAAAGTTGTATTTCCTGTTTATCCTCAGTCATTGGAAAAATTGAAATGCTTACACAAAAATAATGAATTTATTTACCTTTTTTGATGCGTATGAAAATTTTAGAGATTTTTCTGGAAATCTCTTAAACAAATTTTTAAAAGAACATTTTGAAATCAATATCCGGCTAAAAGTAAACCAATGTCGTTTGCCTGTATACCATAATAGGTGCCAATAAGTCTGTTAACTAATACACCGCTATAGATATAGGCTCCGTTTCGGAACCCTGAACTTTCGATGATTGCCTGTTTGACACTGCCTGAATTCCCAATTTTAAGCAGCATAGGAGCAAAAATATTACTGAGTGCCATAGATGTAGTGCGGGCAACACGTGCTGACAAATTGGGGACACAATAGTGAACAATACCGAATTTTTCATATTGGGGTTCTTTAAGGGTTCGGCATTCCGAAGTCTCGAAACATCCGCCCTGATCAACACTGAGATCAATAATAATTGCACCTTGTTTCATGGTTTTGATAAGTTCTTCAGAAACCATAAATCTTTCGGAACCATTAATATAACGAAGGTTTCCAATCACAGCATCGGCCGATGCAAGTGCTTTTATCAGTACATTTGGATGAATAACAGACGTAAAAACCTGTTGACCGAGATAATGTTGAATTTTCCGGAGTTTATTAATGTCGTGATCAAAAATTTTCACTTGTGCGCCCAAAGCCAATGCTGAACGTGCAGCCACAGTACCGGTTATTCCGGCACCAAGAATCAAAACCTCAGTAGGTGAAACCCCGGCAACTCCTCCTAAAAGTAAACCTTTTCCACCTCGCTCATTGCTCATCAGTTCAGCGGCAAGACTTATAGCGGTGGCACCTTCTATTTCTGATATTGAACTTACAACCGGAAATGCCTTCTGTTCATCTTTAATTAGTTCATAAGCAATAGCATTAATTTTTTTCTTCATCATAAATCGTATGCAATCCGACGATAAGTTGCTCAATTGGAGCATTGAAAAAATGGTTGCACGCGGATGCATTAAATGTATTTCTTCTATGGTAGGAGGGGCAATTTTCAGCACTAAATCGGCATTGTAAACATCACTGGCTGCATCAACTACTACAGCACCGGCTTCACTGTACTGAAGGTCGGTATAAGACATAGGCAAACCTGCACCACGCTGAACAAAAACGCGGTGACCTTCTTCGACAACTATTGCTACTCCTTCGGGCGTTAATGCAAGCCGAGTTTCTTTTTCAGGATTCTCTCTTGGCAATCCTATATTAAGTCTATGCTGATGTGTAACTTCTCTCAGCAAACTTTCTTCAGGAAAAAGTGAATGCTGTGACTTCGGATTTGTTTTTAACATGATCGTTTTTGTTTCAATAAGGCTTAATTTGATATATCATTAATAAAAATCCTGGATAACTTATAAGTTAACTCAAATTATGGAACTGTTTTTTTACAAAACTAAATACTATTCATCAAATGAACAAATGAATTGAGTTATAAGTTTCCCAAATTATTCAAAACTTACACATTTGTTCGAAAACTAATACAATAAAATGAGTTATCTTTGCAAAATTATGATGAATAAAAAATCTGCAGGACATTTGTCCATACTTGCAGCAAACATCTTTTTTGGACTTAATAATCCTGTTTCACGCTCACTCATGCCCGAAATTGTTGATCCGATTGTAATGACTTCATTTCGGATTGGAGGTGGTATGTTTTTATTTTGGCTTGCATCTTTTTTTATAAAAAAGGAAAAAGTGCCTTTAAGAGATATTTTTTTGTATTTTGGAGCAGCCTTTTTTGCGTTAACCATCAATCAGTTTCCTTTTATTATCGGATTGTCGAAAACAGGAGCAATAGAGGCATCAATTATTGTCACAATGTTGCCTCTAATCAGTATGTTGCTTGCTGCACTAATATTAAAAGAACCCATAACACTGTTGAAGGCAATCGGAGTTTTGGTAGGTGCTTCGGGTGCATTACTTTTGGTAATGAATAGCCACTCAACAAGTGGAGGGTCTTCAAGTATTGAAGGTAATTTGCTCGTTTTTTTGGCTGTGGTTTCTTTTTCTCTTTATCTTACCCTATTTAAAAATCTGATTTCGAAATACTCCGTCATAACTTCTATGAAATGGATGTTCCTTTTCGGAGTAATTCAAGCTGTTCCTTTTGCTTATAAACCTTTTCAAAATACTGATTTTACATTGTTAAACAGTGATACTTGGTTAAAAATAGGCTATGTTGTGATTTTTGCTACTTTTCTGTCATATATATTGGTGGCGATGGCTCAAAAGGCACTTCGTCCAACAACTCTGAGCATGTATAATTATTTACAACCTATTGTAGCGTCAATTGCAGCTGTAATTATTGGCATTGACGTGTTGGGTGTAGATAAAATATTGTCAGCACTGCTTGTTTTTTCAGGGGTGTATATTGTTACTCAAAGTAAATCAAGAGCGCAACTTGAAGCTGAAAAAAATGGTGTTCCTGTCGATAAAGAAGCGGTAGGTAATTAATTCCCTCGAAATTGAGGAGATTTTAACAATATTTTCCTGCAATTTTTATTATTTTTGTCATTATTTTGATGAAAACATTTTTTTTAAAAATATTGTTCCTTTCTTTTCTTCTAACGTTGCAGTTGCTGTATTCGAGATTATTTGCTCAAACAATTCGGATAAATGAGTTTATGGCATTGAACGACACAACCTTAGCCGATGAAGATGGTGATTTTACTGATTGGATCGAACTATACAACACTTCCGATATTCCTGTAAATTTAAAAAACTGGTCACTTACAGACGATAAATACAATCCCGTAAAATGGTTATTCCCTGAAATTATACTTCAACCTAAACAACATTTGCTCATTTTTGCATCTTCGAAAGACCGAACCAATACTACGAAGCAATTACATACCAACTTTAATTTAAAAGGATCGGGAGAGTACCTTGCGCTTCAAAATCCTGAAGGTGTAGTTGTATCAGAATTCTCTCCTTATCCTGCGCAGCAAAATGGTTACTCGTATGGATATTACGAAAATAATTATACTGAATTCAGCGATCCAACTCCCGGTGAAGATAATAGTTATTCAACCGGAATTTTACTCCCCGAACCGGTTTTCAGTATAAATCATGGTTTTTACAACGTTCCCTTTCAGTTAGAGTTATCAAGCCTTGTTCCAGGTACTTCTATTTACTATACTACCGATGGAAGTTTACCTTCCAAAACTCAAGGTAAATTATATACTTCAAAAATTTCAGTTTCCTCTACATCGGTGATTAGAGCATTAGTTGTGAGTAATGTTGCTCAGTCAAAAGTGGCTACCCGGAGTTACTTTTTCCCTAACGATATTATTCGTCAGGAAAATAAACCCGATGGGTATCCTGAAAAATGGGGACCATACACCGAAATTCAGGGTACTGCCATTGCCGATTACGAAATGGATCAGGAATTACTATCTGACCCGCAATATGCTGCAGCAGTCATAAAATCATTTACCGATATTCCTGTTTTATCGGTTGTTACTGATAAAGATAACTTATTTTCATTAAATGAAGATTCAATAACAGGTGGTATTTATATTTATACCGGAGCACCGATAACTAACACTACATTTACGGCAGGCAGAGGTTGGGAGCGACCTGTATCGCTTGAATATTTTTCAAACGATTCATCATTCCAGGTTAATTGCGGGATTCGCATTCAGGGTGGTCATGGTCGTCGCCCGGAAAAGAGTCCCAAACATTCATTCATATTAGTTTTTGACAAACAATACGGGCCATCGAAGCTTGAATATCCATTGTTAGGAACCGGTTCATCAGAAATATTTGAAAATGTAATTCTCAGAGCAAGTTTTGGTAATTCGTGGATACATCACGATAATGCGCAACGTGTAAAAGCAACTTATCAGGAAGATGTGTGGACGAAAGATACTCAGCGAGCTATGGGACATCCTTCGGGGAATGCGCGTTATATGCACTTATTTATCAATGGATTATATTGGGGTATGTACACTGCTTCCGAAAGGATGGACAAGGAATTTGCCGAAAATTATTTGGGTGGAGACGAAGATGACTACGATGTCATTAAAGATTATGCCGAAGTAGCTGATGGAAATATTGACGCATGGACTAGAATGATGATTATGGCTAATGCAGGTTTAGAAACTACCGAAAACTATTATCGTATTCAAGGGAGAAACGCTGATGGAACTCCCAATTATGCTTCTGGAAGTTTGGTTGATGTAGTTAATCTGGCAGATTATATGCTCTTAAATTTTTACGGTGCAAATTCCGATTGGGATCATCATAACTGGGCTGCCATGCGAAGTCGAGTAAATCCGGGGAAAGGTTTTAAGTTCATGTGTTGGGATTCAGAAATGATGTTTGGTTCAGTTACTGGAAATATTTTGAGCGAAAACAACAACAATTGCCCAAGCCGTGTTTATCAGCAGTTAATTAAAAATACTGAGTTTAAACGATTGTTTGCCGATCGTATTCAAAAACATTGCTTTAATGGCGGAGCTCTAACTCCCGAATCGGCAACAGCCCGATGGCTCGGACGAAAACCTTTACTCGAAAACACGGTGATGGCTGAAGCTGCCCGTTGGGGCGACTATCGCAGAGACGTTCATCGCTACCAAACTGCAGGTCCTTTTGCGCTTTACAAAAAAGATACACACTGGATGGTGCAGCAAAATTTTATTTTAAACACCTATTTCCCACAGCGCACAGCAAATTTTATCAGTCAGTTATGTACAGCAGGTTTATTCCCTTCTTTCGATGCACCGGTTTTATATATCAACGGAAAAATTCCTGATAATAAAATTGCTGCCGTTGGCGATAAAATTACAATGACAACTACACAAGGAACCATTTATTATACAACAAATGGTACCGATCCGGTTGACTGGAGCAACAGTAACGGAACCGTTAATGCCAAATCTGCCAAATTATACTCTCAGTCATTTACAATAAATCAATCTGTAAATGTGATTGCGCGCAGTTTTTATAACGGTAAATGGAGTGCAGCAACTTCGCGTTTTTTTATTGTTCCTGAAAATTATCAGGATATTAAAATTACCGAAATTCATTATCATCCTTCGGAAGAAGCCGGTATTGATAACACTGAATTTGAGTTTATAGAACTGAAAAATACAGGAACTTCTACACTCGATATAAGCGGTATGAAGTTTACGCGCGGCATTGAATATGTTTTTCCATCTGAAACACAACTCGACCCGGGTGCATTTATTGTACTCGGTGCAAACAGTAATCATTTTCTTTCGCGATATAAGTTCCGTCCTTTCGATATTTACAAAGGCAAACTCGATAATGCAGGCGAAAGACTTACGCTTGTTTCTCCTTTTGGAACACCTATTGCAGATTTTACTTATGGCACAACAGGCGATTGGCCATCATCTCCCGATGGACAAGGATTTTCGCTTGTACCAACCATATATAATCCGGTTGGAAATCAGGTAGATGCAACAACATGGCGAGCTTCACATCTTGTTGGAGGTTCTCCCGGAGCCGATGATGTTCCGGTCGCTTCTGTCCCCGAAATTATTAACAGAAATGCAGTCAGTATTTTTGAATCTCAAAATTTCCCAAATCCTTTTAACAATATCACTTATATTGACTTAAATTTAAGTACAACTGCATATATTGATGTAAGTGTGTATAACATTATGGGATTGAAAATAACAACGCTCTGTAGTGAATATAAACAAGCCGGATTATACCAGTTCGAATGGAAAGGAAACAACAATCAAGGCACTTTAATGCCTGAAGGGATTTATTTTTATAAAATAAAAGCGAATTCCGGCAGTGACTGTTATGAAATTACCCGTAAAATGGTGTTGAAAAGATAAGAATTTTCAAACTTATCATGCATATAATAAGACAAATAATCGAAATATAAATCATCTTGATTAAATAAACAAAAAAAGTAAATTTATGAGTTTCACACATGAAGTAGAGGGAATGATTTGTGTAGCACAAGGTGCGAATCATGGCCCGGCTCCCATACCCGAAGAGGGTCGTTGGGTAAAAGCCAAAGAAATTAAAGACATTTCAGGTCTGACACACGGTGTAGGTTGGTGCGCACCTCAACAAGGCGCATGTAAACTTACCCTCAACGTGAAAGAAGGTATTATTCAGGAAGCATTAGTTGAAACCATCGGATGTACCGGTATGACTCACTCGGCAGCTATGGCTTCTGAAATTCTCCCCGGAAAAACTATTCTGGAGGCTTTGAATACCGACCTCGTTTGCGATGCCATTAACACTGCAATGCGGGAATTATTTCTACAGATTGTTTATGGACGCACTCAAACTGCTTTTTCAGAAGGTGGTTTGCCTATTGGTGCCGGACTCGAAGACCTTGGTAAAGGATTACGTGGCGTAACAGGAACTTTGTACGGAACAGTTGCTAAAGGTCCTCGTTACCTGGAAATGGCTGAAGGTTACATAACCAAAATCGGGTTGGATGCAGGCAACGAAATTATCGGTTACGAGTTCGTAAATCTTGGCCGCATGATGGACATGATTAAGTCAGGCGTAGATGCTAACGAAGCCATTAAAAAAGCTTCGGGCAAATACGGTAGAATGGAAGATGCAGTTAAAGTTATTGACCCACGTAAAGAATAAGGAGGAAACAGAATATGTCACAAAACGCACAATTATTCGAAAGTTATAACCGTCGAATCAATCAAATTAACAAAGTCCTGAATTCTTACGGAATTGCAACCATCGAAGAAGCAAAACAAATTTGCGATGCAAAAGGGGTTGATGTTTATAAAATTGTAAAAGATATTCAGCCAATTGCATTTGAAAATGCCATGTGGGCTTACATTGTTGGCGCTGCTATCGCCATTAAAAAAGGTCAGACAAATGCTGCTGATATTGCAGAGACACTTGGCGAAGGCTTACAGGCATTCTGTATTCCGGGTTCGGTTGCCGACGATCGTAAAGTTGGTATCGGACATGGAAATCTTGCTGCCATGTTGCTTCGTGAAGAAACAAAATGTTTCGCTTTCCTTGCCGGACACGAATCGTTTGCTGCTGCCGAAGGCGCTATCGGTATTGCAAAATCAGCCAACAAAGTACGTAAAGAACCACTTCGCGTAATTTTGAACGGTCTTGGTAAAGATGCTGCAAAAATTATTGCCCGCATCAATGGTTTTACTTATGTTCAGACTCAGTTTGATTATGCAACCGGCGAACTCAAAGAAGTTGCTCGTATAGCTTACTCTTCAGGTGAACGCGCAAAAGTAAATTGCTACGGTGCCGACGATGTTCGCGAAGGTGTAGCTATTTTCCACAAAGAAGGTGTTGATGTATCTATCACCGGTAACTCAACCAATCCTACACGTTTTCAACATCCTGTAGCAGGTACATACAAAAAAGAGTGTATGGAGCAAGGCAAAAAATACTTTTCTGTAGCATCGGGTGGCGGAACAGGCCGTACGCTTCACCCCGATAACATGGCTGCAGGTCCTGCTTCGTATGGTATGACCGACACCATGGGACGTATGCACTCAGATGCTCAGTTTGCTGGTTCATCGTCAGTTCCGGCTCACGTTGAAATGATGGGACTTATCGGTATGGGGAATAACCCAATGGTGGGAGCTTCTGTGGCTGTGGCTGTGGCTTTGTCGCAGGCAAAATAAATTTAGTAAATAATTTTTAATATCAAAAGCGGAATTCTAAAAAGAGTTCCGCTTTTTCTTTCCGTGGGGGGGACAATGTTTTGACTCTGTGATTTTGGACAGATTTATTGATAGATAAATTTGTAAATAAAATTATCGTGTGTGTCAACTTTGAAAATATAGATACCCCTTTTCAGATTATTAATGTCAATTGCATTTATACCGGTTTCCAGTTTCCCTTTTTGAACAGTTTTTCCGGTAATATCAACAATTCTATAGTCTGAAACCGTATTTTGAGCGAAAACAACCTGCAGATATCTTGAATCAACGATGGTACCAATCTTAACTCCGGTTGCATTTTCAGGTAGATTCTTACCGGTTACAGTTACATTATACAATTTGCTGACTTCAGATGGTGTCAAAGGTCTGTTCCAAAGCCCAACATCGTCAATTTTACCTTTAAATGACCTTTGGCAACATATACTGTCAACATTAACTCCAATCATAAAAGGAGTAATGTTATTGTAAACAATATTTCCTGAAAAAGTGTGCTGATTGTTATACTCACCATTCAAATATAAGGTTGCAATTGTGGTATTGCTGGCACTAATATATTGCAGAGTATATACTATATGATACCATTGACCGGTATTGATAGTTGTTCCGGTTATATCAAATGCCTGATCATAAAAAGTGGCATTTCTAAACATTCCTCCCAATGAAGTACCCGGAGGATTTCCTGTGTAAATTTCAAAACCCCCACTGTTTCTCCATGCTCCGATATTTGATAAAATTACATTTTGTTCCCAGCCTGAAGGTCTGTTTTCTACATAAAACCACGCTCCAGCACTTAATTCCTTTTGACTGGTGAGTAAGGTGTGATTTGAGCAACGAATTTGCTGGTTGTTTCCTCCGAAATAATATGCCGAGGACGACTGATCAAATCGATTGGTGGTGAGTACAGCACTAAATACTGTTCCGTTGTTCCCATTTCCACTTTCATCATTTGCATTTCCATTAAATGGCCACCAGCCCACTAAACCGGTTATGGGCACATAAGAAGGTACTGATTGCGGAAAAGTGAAAGGAAAACTTGCAAAAAAAGTAACAATGATTAAAAGTAAAATCCTTTTCATATTTATCAAGTCAGAGTTTTTTGTGCTGACGCTGCACATTTAAAATTAGTTCAAAATATGAGTATTTAATAACGAGTTTAGTGCAATCTTTAAACATTGAAACAGAAATATATTCATCAGTTATTAAATTCTAGCTTACTTCAATATTATAACGTTTCTTATGCTTGTTCGTTCGAAAAATACTATTAAATAATTCATATTTTTCTTTTATCAAAATTCTGATTAATCATAATTTATAACGCAGTTAATTTAAAGGTTATGTCTCCAAAAATCCGGAAAAGAGAAAATACTTATCAAAACTGATTACATAGTAAGACAGGCTATTGAACGCACATGATTTTAAAAAATATCCGAATTTCATTTTTTCATTGAATTAAAAAATGAACTTTGTATTGATTACAATGTTATTAACAACATTATTAATATATTACGCAATAATTTTTTGTTTGTGCAGTTCTGCTAAAATTTTACTATAATAGAAATTATACTTAGGATATCATCAATTTGATTAAATAATTAATTTGGAATCAATTAAATTTACCTTTCAATGCAAGAAAGAACCTATATCTCGTTTTACCTACTAATTATTTTAGGTGCATTTTCACTGTTTTTATCAAGCTGTGCTGACGAAACTGATTTAAAAACCGACACTTTTACCGACCCTCGCGATGGCAATGTTTATAAAACCGTAACCATAGGCTCACAAGTGTGGATGGCAGAAAATCTCAGGTATTTACCAAGTGTTGTCGGTCCCGTGAGAGGATCACAATCTACGCTGCTGTATTATGTATATGGTTATGATGGAACAAATGTAGCTGAAGCAAAGGCAACCGAAAACTATAAAACTTATGGTGTTTTGTACAATTGGGTAGCAGCAAAAGCAGCTTGTCCTGCGGGCTGGCATTTACCTACCGATGCCGAATGGACACAATTAATCGAATATTTGGGTGAAAACGGAGCAGGTGGAAAACTAAAAGAAACCGGTACGAAACACTGGAACAGTCCAAACACCGGAGCAACCAATAAAACCAGATTCACTGCACTTCCGGGTGGTGGTCGATTCAGCACATTTTCATTTAACTATTTAGGCGATCAGGGCTTCTGGTGGACTGCTTCACAGGATGGAACAGGCTTGTATTATTACCGTTATATGCAACAAAACGATAAAAATGTAATTAGAGGCTATGTTATTATGGATGCAGGCTTTTCGGTTCGATGCGTTAAAGATTGATTTTCAAAAAAGAATTTACAACATTTAGTTTTATATTTTTTGAAAAATAATTTTTCAACCTTCACAAAATTTAAAATTGAGTGAAATTATATAAACAAAAATTTATTTCTCATAACTAAAATTCTGTCCGTTTAATTTTCTAAAAAAGTATAATTTGATCCATAAAAAATGATGTTATAACTGCCATTTCCAAAAAAATGTTGATATTTGCATTTTAACAAAAACAGTATAAATATTCTAAAAATTCAAATAATGGAAACAAAAGATATTCGCTCGCTTGAGCCTAAAGCTCTTTGGAAGCATTTTTATAGCATAACACAAGTCCCACGTCCTTCAGGCAAAAAAGAACCTATCGGTACATTTATCGAAAATTTCGGTAAATCGCTTGGACTTGAAACTTTGCGTGATGAAGTTGGAAATGTTTTAATCCGTAAACCTGCAACTCCCGGAATGGAAAACCGCAAAGCAGTTATTCTTCAGGCACACATGGACATGGTTCCTCAGAAAAACAGTGGTATAGCACACAATTTCGAAACCGATCCCATACAGGCTTATATCGATGGGGATTGGGTAACTGCTAAAGATACAACACTTGGTGCAGATAATGGAATAGGAATAGCCGCGGCAATGGCAGTTCTCGAATCGAAAGACATTGCACATCCTGCTATCGAAATGTTTATTACCGTGGATGAAGAAACCGGAATGCACGGAGCATTCGGACTTCAACCCAATTTTCTCAAAGGGGATATTTTAATTAACATGGACTCTGAAGACGAAGGCGAATTGTATGTAGGATGCGCCGGCGGATTGGATGCCAACATAACATTTGCATATCAGGAAGTGGAAGTGCCCGATGGTGATGTTGCTTTGAAGGTTTCCTTAACCGGATTAAAAGGTGGGCACTCAGGCGTAGATATTCACTTGCAACGTGCTAATGCCAACAAATTGATGTTCCGTTTTCTGAAAGAAGCAGTCAGAAGCTACGAAGCGCGTTTGGCAAGCATCGATGGTGGCAGCTTACGCAATGCCATACCCCGTGAGGCTTTCGCGGTAATAACTGTTCCTGCTGAAGGAGTTGATGATTTAATGGAATTTGCAGCCGAATGCGAAGATTTGTTTATTGAAGAATTTAAGGGAGTTGAAAATAATATTTCACTAAAAGTTGAAGAAACTGAACTTCCTTCCGGTTTGCTTCCCGAAGAAATTCAGGACGATTTGATAAACGGTGTAACTGCTTGTTTTAATGGAGTATATCGGGTTATTCCTGAATTGCCTTCCGTAGTAGAAACTTCAAACAACCTGGCAATTATTAAATCGAACGGAAAAACCGTTGAACTAAAATCGTTATTAAGAAGTTCCGTTGATTCTCGCAAAGAAGAGTTGGCATCTGTAATTGAAAGCACCTTTTCTTTAGCTGGTGCCAAAGTGGAATTTACCGGAGGTTATCCCGGTTGGAAACCAAATCTTGACTCGCCGATACTGAAAGAAATGACCAAGGTTTATGAAGATAAGTTTGGAAAAACTCCGAAAGTTATGATTATTCATGCCGGCTTAGAATGTGGAATTCTCGGAACACATTACCCGAACATGGATATGATTTCGTTTGGTCCAACCATTCGCTATCCGCATTCTCCCGACGAAAAAGTAAATATCGCCACGGTAAAAATGTTCTGGGATTATTTGGTAGAAACATTGGCGAATATACCGACTAAGTAAAATCATATGTTTCAGGGTTTCAAAGTTTGAGGTTTGAAAAGTTTGAGGTTTCAACCATGAAACCAAGAAACTCTAAATTTTAAATTCTTTATTGTATGTGCAAACTTCTTCTTTCCTGCTTGTTTGCAGGTCTTTCTTTATCAATTTCCGGAGCAATAAAAGATACTACTGCTGTAGATACATTTATTTTCAAAACTATTAAGGAAAATAAAATAACCCCTGTAAAAAATCAGGCAAGTACCGGCACCTGCTGGAGTTTTTCTGCGCTGGGTTTTCTTGAATCTGAACTATTACGCATGGGGAAACCGGAGGTGGATCTATCAGAAATGTTTGTAGTTCATCACTCTTATTCCGATAAAGCCGATAATTATGTTCGCCGCCATGCCACTGCCAATTTTGCTGAAGGTGGTTCTTTTCACGATGTGTTATACGTTATTAAGAATTATGGCATTGTACCGGATAGTTTGATGGCAGGTTACAATTACGGTGAAGAAAAGCATCGCCATGGTGAATTGGATGCATTGACAAAAGCGTATGTTGATGTAATTGTTTCGAATCCAAATAGAAAACTTTCAACAGCATGGAAAAAAGGATTTGAAGGTATATTGGATGCCTATCTCGGTAAAATTCCAACAGAATTTACAATAAAAGGGAAAAAATATACTCCTCTGACTTATGCTCAATCGCTTGGAATTAATCCGGATAATTATATCTCGATTACTTCTTTTACGCATCATCCTTTTTACACTTCGTTTGCTATAGAAATACCCGATAACTGGCGTAATGAACTATCTTACAATTTACCCTTGGAAGAGTTTAAACGAGTGATTGATTTTGCACTCGACAACGGATATTGCATTGCCTGGGGTGCCGATGTAAGCGAGAAAGGATTTACACGTGATGGAGTGGCTACTAATCCGGAACTAAAAAAAGAAAATTTACCGGGATCTGATCAAGCCCGATGGCTGAATATTTCGCAAAAAGAAATGGAAGAAAAAATATTCTCGGCCAAAGGTCCACAAACCGAAGTAAAAGTAACACAGGAACTTCGTCAAAAAGATTTTGACAATTATCAAACCACCGACGATCATGGTATGGTAATTTACGGAACTGCTACAGATCAGAACGGAAAAAAGTATTATCTGGTTAAAAATTCCTGGGGAACGGACAACAAATACAAAGGAATATGGTATGCAAGCGAGTCGTTTGTGCTGCATAAAACTATTAATATACTTGTTCATAAAGATGCTGTGCCAAAGGATATTCAAAAAAAGTTGAAACTTTAATTTTTCATTCTGTCAAAAGTCAACCTTTCCTTAAATTTCAAATCTTAAGGAAAGGTTATTTTTGAAGATATAAATATATCGCTTGCGATATATTAAAAAGATATAACAATTCAAACCTTTAAGCTTTAAAAGACATTGTACATTATAACTTTGCAACAAAAGAAAATTTGACAATATAATACACGATTATGAGGTTTTTACTTGTTTTGATATTTATACTTCAGTCAGTTTTAATAGTAACAGCTCAAAAACACACATTCAGCGGAACAGTAACCGATGCAAGTAATGGCGAAACATTGATAGGAGCCAATGTAACAGTTGTTGAATTACCCGGAAAAGGCATAACAACAAATGCGTATGGTTATTTCTCGCTGACACTCCCCGATGGAGAATATACTTTCGAAGTTTCGTATTTGGGTTATATCACGCAATCAATAAGTGTAAAGTTGTTTACAAACAGGCAAATAAACTTTAAACTGGAACCCAATGCTACTGAACTTCAGGATGTAGTTATTACTGCACAAGCCAGAAATCACAATATCACTTCTACTGAAATTGGGTTGGAAAAACTTGAAGTGAAGGAGATTAGCAAAATACCGGTAATTTTTGGTGAGGCTGATATTTTAAAAACGCTGAAACTTACCCCCGGCATTAAATCGGTAGGGGAAGCCGGTGGTGGTTTTTTTGTACGTGGCGGCAATAATTCCCAGAATCTTGTTTTGCTCGACGAAGCCACTGTTTATAATGCCGACCATTTGCTTGGTTTTTTCTCCACTTTTAACAGTGATGCCATAAAAGACATTCAGATGTTTAAAGGTACGGCACCTGCCGAATATGGCGGACGAATATCTTCCGTTCTTGACGTAAAAATGAACGATGGAAGTAATCAATCGCACCATGTTGGTGGTGGCATCGGATTGATTTCCTCGCGTCTGAATGCCGAAGGTCCTCTTGTGAAAGATAAAGGCTCATATCTGGTAACAGCACGTCGTACTTATGCCGATTTATTTCTTAAACTCGCACCTGATACGCTTATCAATAATAATAAACTTTATTTTTATGATTTGAATCTGAAACTGAATTATAAAATTGATGATAAAAACCGCCTGTATCTTTCAGGTTATTTCGGGAGAGATATTTTTGAATTTCAGGACAGGTTCGGGATAGACTGGGGAAACATAACCGGCACATTACGATGGAACAGGATTTGGAACGAAAAACTTTTCAGTAACACTTCGCTGGTATATTCGATGTACGATTATCGTGTAAATTTGATGCGCGATGCCGGCTTCAGTCTCAATTCGGTAATAAAAAACTGGAATCTGAAGCATGAATTTCAGTTGTATGCTAACAATACAAATACATTGATTTTCGGGTTAAGTTCAGTTTTTCATACAATTACGCCTGGACAAGTAGAAGCAACAGAAAATTCATCGTTTAAACCACAACAATTACAAAACAGGTACAGTCTGGATAATGCATTGTATATAAGCAATGTTTGGAAGCCAACCTCAAAATTGAATATTAACTACGGAGTTCGATTTTCGGCTTTTTATCTTGTTGGTCCGGGCCATTTTTACACTTATAACAATGGAATGATTGTGGATACTACAACCTATAAAAGTGGTGAAATAGTAAAATCATATCTACATATTGAGCCAAGATTAAACGTATCGTATGTTTTTGATGCTGAAAATTCAGTAAAAGCAAGCCTGACGAGAAATACACAAAATTTGCACGTGGTATCTAATTCTACCTCATCGCTGCCAACAGATATATGGCTATCATCAGGAACAAATATAAAACCTGAAATTGGAGATCAGATTTCGCTCGGGTATTTTCGCAATTTTGCATCGGATGCTTATCAGTTTAGTGCAGAAACTTATTACAGATGGATGCAAAACCAGATTGATTTAAAAAATGGCGCCGATATTTTTGCTAACGAACATATCGAAGGTGAATTGCTTTTTGGCGTAGGAAGAGCGTATGGACTGGAAATTTTACTCCGAAAAAAAAGGGGAAAATTCACAGGCTGGTTAGGTTATACATGGTCGCGTACTGAAAGACTGATTGATGGTATCAACAACAACAATTGGTATCCGGCACGGCAGGATATTACCCACGATATATCCGTAGTAGGAATTTACGATATCAGCAAAAAATGGTCAGTTTCGGCATCGTGGGTGTTCAACACCGGAAATGCAGTTACCTTCCCCAGTGGTAAATATGTGATTAACGGCAATATTCAGTATTATTATACTGAACGTAATGGTTACCGCATGCCCGATTATCACCGACTTGATATAGGCGCAACTTATACATTAAAGAAAACACGTAAATTCGAAAGCAGTCTGAATTTTTCGGTTTACAATGCTTATGGTCAGAAAAATCCGTTTTCCATCGATTTTGAACAGGATGAAATTGATCCAACAAAAACCATAGCGGTAAAAACATACTTATTTACCTATGTGCCTTCTGTTACGTATAATTTTAAATTTTAGCTAATTAATATTTTTATTTTTTGAATTATGAGTGTTTATTGTGTGAAAAAAATAAGGTTGTTTTTCATATTCTTTACAGCAATAGTAATTACATCATGTACTGAAGAGGTTGACATTGATATTAATGCTGCACATCCACAATTGGTAGTTGAATCCGGGATCGGACTTAATGAACCTGCACGAGTAGTACTGACGCGTTCTATTAGCCTCGACCAAAGTATCAATGTACCATTTGAAACAAATGCGGATGTTCAAATAACAAATAATTCCGGAAAAACAGAAAAACTCAGGGAAATATCAACCGGAGTTTATCTATCCTCAATGATTTTTGGTAAAGAAGGAGATAAATATATTTTAAATGTAATGACCAAAGATGAAACGATTACATCAACTTCTACCATGCCTATGAAAGTAAAAATCGATACTGTAACCGTTTTAAACTCTGTTTATCCCGGAGGTGGACCACCGCAAGGAAATCAGCCGGCACCTTTCTACGAAGTGCGTGTGAAATTTACCGATCCTGCCAATCAAACGAATTACTATCGGTTTCTGACGTATGTAAACGGGAAGGTTGTAAACCGAATTAATATATTAAACGATCGACTTGTGAACGGAAATGTTGTAGAAAGTTTGCTGGTAATTTACAATCCGGAGCTGCGTGCAGGAGATAAAATTACGGTAGAAATGCAATGCATCGAAAAACCGGTTTTTGAATATTTCAGCAGTGTAAGCTCCATGCGAGGACCAAATTCTTCAAGTCCGGCAAATCCTTATACAAATCTTTCCGGTGCGATTTTAGGCTATTTCAGCGCACATACGGTGGAACGCGTTGATTATATTCTGAAATAAAAGAGACTAGAATATTAGGTAACGAGGATATAAGGAAACGAGGTAACAGTTGAAAATTGAAGTTTTGAAATTCTATAACCCTAACCCCTAAGTATTATTCGAGTGAATTCCAACCCTGAGCTTTCAGGGGAATTTCTTCGCCTTCACGTCCGACAAGATGCAATCCCTTATCAGCATTAGTAATATGACCAATTATTCCGACTCCTTCCATGGTTACAATTTTATCATAATCGTCGATCGAAACCGTGAAAACAAGTTCATAATCTTCGCCGCCGTTTAATGCACAAGTAACTATGTTCATGTTAAGTTCTTCAGCCATAACAGCTGCCTGATAACTGATTGGGATTTTATCTTCGTAAATTCTACAACCTGTGTTGCTTTGTGTACAAATATGAATTAATTCTGATGACAAACCATCCGAAATATCCATCATTGCAGTAGGAATAATTCCTTTTTCAGCAAGTACATTCACTATATCTTTACGTGCTTCGGGTTTTAACTGCCGTTGGAGAATATAATCTTTACCTTCAAAATCGGGTTGTGCGTTATTATCGGCATTAAAAACCAATTTTTCTCTTTCCAATAACTGTAAACCAAGATATGCCGAACCGAGGTCGCCACTCACACAAATCAAATCGTTTGGTTTGGCTCCGTTTCGGTAAACAATTTTTCCTTCTTCGCCTTCGCCAATGCAGGTTATACTAATTGTCAAACCGGTTAACGAAGCAGATGTGTCGCCACCCACTAAATCGACTCCATAATTTTTGCAGGCAAGTTGAATTCCTGCATACAGTTCCTCCAAATCTTCGACCGAAAAACGTTTAGAAACACCCAGCGAAACAGTTATTTGTTTGGGTTGCCCATTCATGGCATAAATATCGGAAAAATTCACAACTGCCGATTTGTATCCTAAATGCTTTAAAGGCACATAAGTAAGATCGAAGTGTATGCCTTCGAGTAATAAGTCGGTGGTAACGAGTACTTTTTTATTGTTATAATCAAGTACAGCAGCATCATCGCCCACACCTTTTATACTTGAAGCATTTATTAATTGAAATTTTTCGGTAAGATGTTTTATTAGACCAAATTCGCCGTATTTTGATATTTCTGTTCTTTGCATTGTTATTTTTTAAGTTTCAAGTTTCAGAGTTTCTAAGTTTCTAAGTTTCAGAATTTCAAGTTTATAGAGTTTATCGAATTATAGAGTTTATCAGTTCATAATGTTTATCGGTTTTTTTGTTTGTGATTTGTGTAAATTGGCATATTGATTAATTGGCACATGATCTTGCTTCCTTGTAACTCTTAACAATCTTTACACTTTGTTCTTTACTCTTTGCTGCTTGTTCTCCCTTTCAGCATTGTGGAATTTTGTCGATGCGTCCCTGATGACGTCCACCTTCAAAATCGGTGGTAAAGAAAATATCTATCATTTCGAAAGCATCGGTAACGGAAATAAACCGTGCAGGTAATGACAACACGTTTGCATTATTGTGCGCACGGGCTAAACGAGCAATTTCAGTGTTCCAACATAGTGCAGCGCGTATTCCCTGATGTTTGTTTACTGTCATGCTGATGCCGTTTCCGCTTCCGCAAATTGAAATGCCAAAATCAAATTCGCCATTTTCTACCGCCGAAGCCATTGGATGTGCAAAATCGGGGTAATCAGAACTTTGATTTGAGTATGCTCCGAAATCGTGTATTGCGATGGGATCTTTGGTTTTTAGATATTCTATTACATGCTGTTTTAATTCAAAACCTGCATGATCGCTGCAAATTGCAATTTTTAATTCGTTAATTTGTTTCATTTTGTTTGAACAAAGGATAAAGAATAATGACTAAGACAAAAATAAATAGAAACGCTAAACGCTAAACCCGAAACGATGAATAAATTTTACCACGAAAATGCTACCCCTGCCATTGCATTTAAACCTTGTACTTCGTAGCCGTAAAAGTATTCGTATTTACTATTAAGCAGATTGTTGATTTTTGTGAAAACCGTAAACCAGTTGCTGTATGAATATGCAGCCGACAGATTTATATCAACAATGGGTTTCATGCGCATGGTTTTATTGTTGAAGCGGACATAGCGCTCACCTTCAACAAATACATTGGCAGCTAAACTGAGGTTGTTGGTTAGTTTCAGATCGGCATTCATGTTGGCTTCAAATTTTGGTTTGTTCCAGGCAAGTTCTCCGGAATTCAGATTCCAGTTGTTGTAAGCACCGAGAATTTCAAAATTCATGAAGTTGAAAATGTTATAATTAGCACGTATTCCAACTTTCAGAAGCGAAGCACCTGAATAGATTACATTAAAACGATTCGTAAAAATTACTGAATCCACTGTATTTACTGAGTTCGATTTATATTCTTTATTGACGAAGAAATACTGATTATCAATAATTTTATAATTGATAAAACCATCAATCAGAAAATTATTTACCGGTTTCAGTTTCAGTCCGGCATAGAAATTTACAGGGGTATAAGTGTCCTGAACGCGTAAATCGGAATATAAATAGCGATTTTCCTTAAACATGCTGTTCAGTGTGTTCACTTTGTAATCGCCATTGGCGCCGACATACAACGCAATTAATTTAGGGATAACACGCCATTCGGCATGTACATCGGGCGATGGATTGAAAGCTTTTCCATACACAAACGAAAAACTCGATTTTACTCCCAGACGAACATTAAAATTTTCGCGATCGATACTGTAAAACGGATTGATGGTAAAAACCGTATAGGCATCCCAGAAGTTAAATCCCGAAATGCTGCTGCCTTTGTTATACATCAAATGTTTCAGGTCGATGTCAACTCCTGCACGATTTTTCCCTGTTATTGTGCTGAATCCGCCTATTGCATCGATAATATTCTCTGTCAAACCAAGTTTTGAATCAAAGGATTGAAACCTAACTTCGGCATTGTATTTTACATCCGAAGAATGAGGTAGCGATTTAATTCCAAAATAGGTATTAAAACGCCAGAAAGTTTCACTTTTTGGTAAAGCGGCAATATCATTCAGTTTGAATGGCTGAGCTGTTCGGGTTATACGGTATAAATCTTGTTCGGTGTAAAGACTGTCACCGAGGGTGGCGAGGAGTGTGTTCAAGTTGGTTTTATTGATATCATTGCCGGGAGTGCCGTAGTTAAAATTATCGCCATAATACTTCAGATATTCATGACCGAAACCTAGACCGCCAAAAATATCGGTGTTTTTATAATATTTGTCCAATGAAAGAGCCACATTCGTTTTCGTATTTGCTTTTGAACTGAAATTTCCCAAATGATTCAGTTTCAGATCGAGTAGAATATCATCTTTACTTATCAAAGGTAAAGCTAACTCGGCAAGTGAATTAATGCCGTTGCCCATACCAAAGCGAAAAAAACCTTCTCTTTCGTTACGCTTGCGATGGCGTTCAAGTTCAGCCGAAGGAATAGGGTAAATTTTATTATCGGGTTCGAGCGGAAGATTGAATTCCGAATAGCGTGCATCGAGTTTTGTTACATTAGGTTCGAGAATTTGCGGTGTTTGGTTAATTTTTCCCGCATCCTGAATTACAGGTTTAAACTCTCGCTCTACCGTAACATTTTTGTCGTTGGGAGTGGTTTGTGCCTTTACTGCAATACAACCTGCAGAAATAATAAAAGCAAGAACTATATATTTATATCCTGATGTTTTCATTTTCTTATATTGACTTGATGTGTTTTCCGACATTTAATTCACTTATCTGAACATATTTTTAGTTTCTCTTGTAGCAATATCTTTCAGGCGTACGTTTATCATATCCTGAATTTCATCTTGCACGGTGTAATTTTTTTGCAGACTGAGTAGATATTGTTTTGCCTGAAAATCGTTACCCTGACGAATATAAATATCTGAGAGGAGCACAAAACTTCGCGCCAACCAGAATTGATAAGGCGTATTTTTTTTGGCAAAATCCATAATTTCACTTTCCGATTCGGTAAGTTTTCCCTGTTCGAAATAAATGTTTGCCAATAAATATTTAGCCTCAGCGCCATTAGCTGTTCGTGTATCAGTGGCAAGCGTTTTCAGGTCGGTTACAGCAAGTGTTGCCTGATTTGTTGCAAGGTATGCTTTTGCGCGGTTGTAGCGTGCTTCATTTTTAAGTTGTTCTGTCGAACGGAAATCTGCCAGAATTTCGTTGGCAATGTTTATTGTTGTTTGATGATCATTCAGGAAATAACTGCAACGAAGAACTCCCAATCTGCCGGCATTGCGGTTTTCAGTACTTTGTGCAACACTTTGAAGTTGACGGAAATAGCGTAAAGCAGCAGCATAATCCTTATTGTCGTAAGTAATCTCAGCGCTGCGAAGAGCAGCTTCTTCTATATAAGGATTTCCGGTAATTTTAAGTACAGCATCGTATGCCTGCAATGCACTTTGTTTATTACCGCTTTGATAGTAACTATCGGCAAGATAATATTGTGCAGTGGTGCAGTAGCGTCCGCCGGGGCAGAATTTCTTCATATACGATTGCATTCCTGAAATTGCCTGAGCGTAGTTGCTGTTCATGTACTGACGTTCGGCAGCCACAAATGTTATGGAATCTTCGCGGGCAGCAGAGGTGTTTGCCGATGATACCCCGATACTCTTTGTGTATGCAATGTATGAAGCCACATCATTAATTTCGATATATACAGTTTCCAGACTCTCAAGAGCTGTCTGCGCTTCCTGTGTGCCGGGATATGTAGTAATCACTTTTTTAAATGCCGCAATTGAAGGTTCGTAGCGCGAAGCATTCAGATAAACCATGCCAATTTCAAGTGCAGCTTTTGGTGCAAGAGTGCTGTTGGGCATACGATCGAGCAAACGCTGAAATGCATTGATAGCACTATTATCATTATTTAGCATTATGTACGAACGCCCAATTTCATAAAAAGAATCGTCTATATATTCTGAATTGGGATATTGAGATATAAGTTTTTCGAGCGTTGCAATTTTGTTGCTGTAATTTTTTTGCAAACCGGCAGCGTAAGCACTCTGGAATAAAGCATAATCGGCGGAACCCGGACTTGCTGAAGATGCTCGGGCATAAAAAGTTTCGGCTCGGGCAAAGTTTCGTGCGTAAAAATAACAATCGCCTATACGATTGAGTGCATCGGCATAGGTTGTTTTTCCTGTATTTGTTTCATTTTCAACATAACGTAAAAACCATGTGAGCGCGTTATTGTAATCTTTCTGATGAAAGTAACCGTATCCCATTGAATAATTTGCTAATACTCTGTTAACACTGTTCTTCGAATTTGTATTATTGTTAAATGCCCGTAAATCGGCTAAGCCCTTGTCGTTATTACCTGTTCGGAAATAACTTTCGGCTCTCCAAAACAGACTTTCAGCAGAATAATTGCCGGTGGGAGCGCTTTGCAATGAAAGCGTGAAATACTCTATTGCTTTTTCAAAATTATTCTGTGTATAAGCTTCCGTTCCAATCTGATAAAGAAGGTATTGTTTTGTTTCGAGCAGTCGGGCGTTCGGATTTTTAATTTTCTGAATGGTTTGATAAGCCGATTCATAATTTTTGGTTGTCATAAGCGCCGATGCCAGATAATCGTAAGCCTGATTGGTGTATTTCGAATTCGGGAATTCAAAAATAAACTGTTCGAAAGCCGAAACCGATTCGCCAAAAGCAGTAGTTGTTTCGTAAGTCGTAAGCGCGTAATTGTACATAGCCTCTTCACGCACAGATTTATTAAAAGAAGTGCGCAATGCTGCTTCATAAGAAAGACGTGCATTTGTTTTATCGTTCAGTTTCAAATATGCATTCCCAAGATGCAAATATGCATTCTCGCTCATTTCATCTCGTTGGGTAACTGCTCTCGAAAGATATTTTACAGCTTCGGAATAGTTACGTAACTGATAATAGGATAATCCGAAAAGATATACATCGCTTCGGTAAACTTGCGGAAGAATTGCTTCGGATTTTTTGAAATTATCTACAGCTCCTGCATAATCTTTCTTTTCATAAGCTATACGTCCCAGAATACGGTAAATTTCGCCGTTGTTTTTGTTTTCGGGATTTTCGCGCAGTAAGCGGTTTGCCTTGTCATACAATTTATCGTATTGTTTTTGAGCGTAGTAAATATGTACTATATAATAGGGTACGATATTACTGTATGCAGGATTACTTTCAATAGCTAGGAACTCAGGTAAGGCAACCGTATAATTTCCTAATGCATATTCTGAATAAGCGTAGTAATAAATAGCGGTTAAGTTGAAGCGTGTGTTCATCGATTTAAGTTCACGAAAAATATCGCGTGCTTCAGTATAACGTTCGGTAGCAATACAGGCATATCCTTTGCTGAACAGATAATCGGTACGTTCGCGAAAACTTAATTTTTTGTAATTGATATTGTTGAAATAGCTGATTGCACTTTCGTATTTTTTCTGTTCAAATTCCAAAATGCCAAGCATAAGGTTCGTTTTATCGTAAAATGGTGTATAAGGATGTTTGTAGAAAAATTCTTTAAGCCGTGCACTTGCATTATCTTTACGAAGTTCGTATGAGTTTGCAGCCATGTAAAATTCAGCCTCGTGTATCTGACCGGCTTTAACATTTTCTGCATTTTTCAGAAATTCTTCAAAACTTCGGTACGAAGCGGCAAACTTACGTTGAACGAATAGTTCTTTTCCCTGATTGAAAAGATAATCGGGGTTAGTGTAAATTTTAGTATGTTGCGCGTAGATTAAATTTACAGTAAGAACCGTAAAAATTAGCAGGCTAGTTATTTTTTTCATCATTTATATATATTGATGTTTGTTTCTGAAAAATTAATTACAATGGTTAAATGAAATGCAGTTTTACAAAATTAAAAAAATGATTCAGAAAAATACTTGTTCTTAAGTATTGATATGGCTTTTTTAATTGATTTTAAACCAAATTTTTCGGGATTTAAGTCCCTAACCGACATAAATTTATATGCAGCTACATCATCGGAGGGCATGATATTTTTATTGTCAGTAATTTTTACTTTAAAAAACATATCCAGCGTAGGCAACGTCCAGCCACTATACTGATATTCATTTGGCAAGGAGAACATATATTTAATACTTTCAGTATCTGCATTTAATTCTTCTTGTAGCTCGCGAATTAAAGCTTCTTCGGCAGTTTCATGTTCGTCAATAAATCCACCGGGTAAATCGAGCGTGCCTTTTACAGGCTCTTTTCCTCGAACACATACCAGTAGTTCATTGTTTTCGTTAAAAATAAAAGCTGCTACAGCTGCCGATGGGTTTATGTACATTGTAAATTGGCAATTTTCGCATTTTTTCGATTTATGATTATTAGTGCTGAAAGCTGCTGAACCACATACAGGGCAGTATTTAAATAATTGATCAAAATGCATATTACAACTTTTTTTACTATCGCCAAAGTTACTACAATTTTATTATTTGCCGTTAAAAAATACGAAACTGCTATACCTTTACAAAAAACGTGCAATTTTGTTTATTTGTGTCCTTCGAATTACTTTTTGTTAAAAAAATATTGTTGAAGAGCTAAAGTAAAATCCTAATGTTTATAACTTTTGGTTAAACTCTTCAACTGATTGACTTTAATGTTGTATTTTTGTGTAAAATTTATATTTTTATGAATGGTTATAATCCTTTTACCCCCGATGACGAAAGAAACGAAACCGTGAAAAGGTATGAAAGTTATCTGACGGGAGAGTCAACAGGCTATTTTGATGTTGACGAACTGGAAACGATTGTTGATTTTTACCTTCGTAAAGGTCGTACAAAGGATTGTGCTCAAGCTATTGATTTTGGTTTACAGCTTCACCCCAAAAATACAGTACTTCTTACCAAACGTGCAAAAGTTTACCTCGCCGCCGGCGATGCCAAAAAAGCTATCCGAATTCTCGATTCACTGAGTTCACATGATGATAATGAGATGAGTATGCTGCGGATTGAGGCGCTTATTATACTTGGACGTGATAACGAAGCACGAATGCTTGCTGATTATATTATCAGTCAGGAAAATTCAGAAGCAGATCTGATTTGTCTTGATATAGCATATTTCTATATAGGCCAATTACAGTTCGAAACAGCACTCGTGTTTCTCTTACGTGGTGTTGAGTTTAATGCTAAAAATACCGATTTGCTGTTCGAGCTTGCATTCTGCTACGAACAACTAGCGAAATTTGAAGAAGCAATACAAACGTATCAACGAATTATCGATATCAATGCATTTTCATCGGAAGCATGGTTCAATCTCGGACAAATTTATTTTGGGCGAAACGATTATGTAAATGCACTTGAAGCATACGATTATGCATGTTCCATAAACCCCGATGATATGCTTGCATTGCTGCAAAAGGGTCATACATTATTTCAGATGGGACTTTATACAATGGCACTCGATTGTTATCTCGATTATAATGATACGATTTCTGACAGTCAATCGAGTATTTTTATAGCAGAATGTTTCGAAAAAATGGAAGATTTTAAATCTGCATTGATGTATTATAAACTTGCAGTAGAATACGATCCTGAAAGTTTCGATGGATTATGTGGAGCGGCAGTTTGCCTGCTCGAGCTTGAAAGTTATGCAGAAAGTATTGAATACGCAGAAAAGGCACTCCGTATTGATGAAAATGCTTCTGATGCGTGGGTGTATCTTGCAGAAGGACTAATTGGTATCGACGATTCAGACAATGCCTTGTTTGCGTATCTGAAATCTGTTTCAATTGACCCTGAACAACCTGATGCTTTGATGTCAATAGCCAATATTTGTATGGAAAAAGGACAATTCGAAATAGCTCTCGAATATTATAGCGAAGCATTGAAACAGGATCCTGAACTTGAGTATGTGCATTTGTTTATGGCTGTGGCATATTATAAAACCGAGGTGTACGAACAATCGAAAGAAATGCTGCGTGAGGCCATTTCTCGAAGTGCTGAGGCAGAAAATCTGTTTTATGAATTATGCCCGGAGGCAACGAAAAATAATTAATTTAAATTGTTATAATGAAAAAAAATCTTTTTCTGCTGATGCTAATTATCAGCTCTTTTAGTGTAACTTATGCAATTTCTGACAGTGCTAAGTTACAAACCTCCCAAAAACTTTCAATCATAGATAAAGTTGAAAAATGGTACGAGAATAACATGAACTACGGCAGTATCACGCTGCTTATGACCATAGAAAGCTCGTTTATCCCTTTTCCTTCCGAAATAGTAATTCCGCCGGCTGCATACATTGCCAGCAAACCTGAAAGCAAACTTAATATTTTTCTTGTAGTACTGTTTGGTACATTAGGAGCTTTGTTTGGAGCGTACATAAACTATTTTCTTGCATTGTGGTTGGGAAGGCCAATTTTATACAAACTTGCCGACAGTAGATTAGGAAAATTACTTCTGCTAAGTAGTGAAAAGATTCAGAAAGCAGAAAAATATTTTAATGATAACGGAAAAATTTCTACTTTCATAGGTCGATTAATTCCCGGAATCCGACAACTCATATCTATTCCTGCAGGTCTCGCTCGCATGAATCTGGTAAGTTTCACATTGTTTACAGCACTTGGTGCAGGAATATGGAATGGAGTGCTTGCTTTACTTGGCTACATATTCCACGAAAACATGGATATGATTAAACGTTACAGCCATGAAATAGGGTTGATAATTCTTGCAGTTGTTCTACTTCTTTCTGCGTTTTATATTTTTAAAATTTTCAGATCAAAAAAGAAGAGATGAGAAAATTCGGATTAATTGGTTACCCACTCGGACATTCGTTTTCGAAGAAATATTTTACAACAAAATTCGAAAATGAAAAAATCGATGCCAGGTACGATTTGTACGAACTTGATAAACTTGAAAAGTTTGAAAATCTGAAACACTCTTCTGATTTGTACGGACTGAATGTAACTATTCCATATAAGGAAAAGATAATCGGATTTGTGGATGAATTGGACGATACAGCTAAAAAAATCGGAGCAGTTAATGTGATTAAGTTTATTAGAACTGAAAGCAGATTAATACTGAAAGGCTATAACTCGGATGCCGTAGGTTTTGAAAAATCTCTTCAACCGCTTTTAAAATCTCATTACTCAAAAGCATTAATTCTTGGAACAGGTGGTGCATCAAAAGCTGTAAAATACGTTCTCGATAATATGGGAATTTCTTCAGTTTTTGTATCGCGACGTCCATCCGAAAACATGCTTTCATATCAACAAATTGACAAAAATATTTTAAACGATTTTAAACTGATAATCAACGCTTCGCCTGTTGGTACTTTCCCCAATGTAAATCAATGTCCGGATATTCCTTATCAGTTTCTCGACTCATCGCATATACTTTATGATCTTGTTTACAATCCTGCCGAAACATTGTTTATGAAAAGAGGGAAGGAGAGAGGAGCAACAGTTTGCAACGGCGAAGCAATGCTGATTGGTCAGGCCGAAGCTGCATGGGAGATTTGGAATAGTTAAATTTTATCGTTTTATCAACCCTGTCAGGTGCATGCACGCTGACAGGTTGTAGGTCATTCGAAATTTCAGTAACCTGACAGGGTTTGAAAAACCTGTCAGGGTTGATAAAAGCAAACAATACTTATCCAACTGTCAGGTACAGTCACGCAGATAGTTTGTTGTTTTCTTTATAGTATGCTCTTTTTTAAAAAAATGAATTCAATTGAGAATGTCAGAATATTCACTTTCCCGGGTTTTCTGCTGAAGGGAGCATTTGCTTTTCCGGGGTTGGGTATTTTTGTTCATCGAGCGCTTTTGAACAATAAAAACCTGCTTATGCATGAGTTTGGGCATATTTTACAATTTCGGAAATACGGATTTTTTGTGTTTTGGATGAAAATTGCTCCGGCAAGTTTTTTTAGTGCGTTGCAATCCCGCATTAATTCAACTCATCAGCACAAACGTACCAAAGTGGAAATTGATGCTAATGTGCTTGCATACCATTATTTTAATCAACCAACAGACTGGAATTATAGTCAATTTCCGATAAAGTAAAGTTGTTTCTCAATCTTTATTTGATGAACTCATACTTGGCCTTTGCCTAAAAATCAATTTCTCAGTACTTTAAACCTACGTTTCACTATATTCCCTTCTTCATCTTCAATTAAAAGTATATGATTGCCAATGGAAGGTGCTACTTCAATGGTATGTATTCCACGCGTTTCCTGAATAAATTCGTTGTCGATGTGCCAGTAGATGGTTGCGCTGGGTTTTCGGTGTACAGCTTCAAATACTAGTAATCCTGTTTCACCTTCAATGCCTTTGGGTATAAAAATCGATGTGTTGTTATCGGGTGTTAGAATGTCCATAACCTGTTCGCCGTTTGCATGACATCCTTTTAAATAAGGTGGTAAAGTGTTGTAATCCGGATGATTTTGACGATAAAAATATTCCTGTGCAGGTGGAAGCACGAAGCAGTTTTGAATCTTCATTTTACTTACAGGATAACAATCGCCGGTTACACGAAACATACCTGTCGAATCGAGAAAAACGTCTGTATGATAAGGACATGATTTTACCCGAACGCCATTTTTGGGAATCCACATTGTTTCGCTTTCACAGTTTGGACTCGCTCTAAAACCGCTTTTTTTACATACTTCCACTTTTTGCATATCCTGCATCGGCTTTTTAAACCACGACCCGATACGAAGTGTTTTGAACATTTCAAACATTACAGGTGCTGCGTGTGTAACACCGGTAAGTCCCGGCCGTCCTTCGCCGCTGGCATTGCCAACCCAAACACCAACCGTGTATTCAGGTGTTACACCTATTGCCCAAGCATCGCGCGAGCCTATGCTTGTGCCGGTTTTCCATGCAATTTTATGTGTCGATGCAAAATAATCCCAACCAATTTCACCCCAAGGTCGGTTTACTGTAGTCAGCGCTTCGAGCGTAAACCACCATGCTGCTGCGCCTGCAATGGGTGTGATACTTTTTAGCTTCGTTCTTTTTGCCGTTCCATCTTTTATAAAAATTGCTTTTTCGAAATCGGTATTATAGTAATTTTCATCTTTTGCAAACGATAGCAATGTTCGTCCCATGCCTGCATAAACCGCAGTAACTTCAAGCAAATTTACTTCGGCGCTTCCCAAAATCAACGAAAGTCCATAATTCTCGGGTGAGCGGTTTATGGTAGTAAAACCACATTGTTGCAAGAAATTATGAAATTTAATCACTCCAAACTGATCTAATTCACGCACCGCCGGCACATTGAGCGAATGTGCCAAAGCAACATCGGCAGGAACAACGCCTTGAAAACTTTTTTCGAAATTTTCAGGAGCATAAGCTCCAAATCGTGTAGGAATATCTGAAACTAAAGAGTGGGGCAGAAGTTTACCTTCGTTAAGCATAGCAGCGTATAAAAAGGGTTTTAAAATACTGCCGGAACTGCGGTTGGCAATGGCATTATCTACATAAGGTGCATTATTCAGTTTGTCAATCGCTACGTTTCCAACATAAGCTCGTGTTTCGGCTGAGCGTGTCTCGAGTACAATTATAGCAATGTTTTGTATGTAATTGCCTGAATAATACTGAATATATCTGTTGGCAATACTGATTGCATTTTTCTGAATTTCTGATTTTATTGTCGTTTTTACGGTTTTACCAGCAATGCCATCATTAATGATTTTGTTGAGCAAGTGCGGCGCTATTTGTGGCAAAGCAGTTGGTTTTTTGGGCAATGGTTCGGCTTTCGCAAGTTCGCAGGTGGTTTTGTCAATGACTTTCTTTTTGTAAAGTTTATCGAGCAACCGATTCCTTTTTTTTAGATATAGAGTATGATTTTTTCCCGGAAAAATCAATGCAGGTGCATTTGGTAAAACTGCCAACGAAGCAGTTTCGCCCCACGACAAACGGGAAGCCGGGCGACCAAAATAACGCCATGCTGCGGCATCCATTCCAACAACATTGCCACCATAAGGAGCGTGTGAAGCATAAAGTCTCAGGATTTCGTCTTTACTGTAACCAATTTCAAGCCTAACAGCAAGTAGAATCTCATAAATTTTGGCAAAAATATTACGATTTTGATGGTTTAAACTCAATCGGATAACCTGCATTGAAATGGTACTGCCGCCGCTTACCACTTTTTTGGATTTTATATTTTGTATGATTGCTCTAAAAAAAGAAACCGGATTTACTCCCGGATGGATATAAAAATATTCGTCTTCAAAATATCTAATACATTCTTTGAATTTGTGCGAAACCGAATCAGCTTCAGGGAAGCGCCACTGATAATCATCGGCAATGCGAGCCGAAAGATAATTCCCGTTTACATCTTCGATAACCGTGCAATATTTTGTCTGAAAAAGCGGTTTCGGTAAAGCAAAAGCAAACCATACAAGAAAAGCAAGAAAAACAATAAATCCCCAAAAACGCGGATATGGATATACTAGTCTGTGTTTTTTGCAGAAGGTTATAAGAGAATAAAGAAAGTTGTTAAAAGAAAATTTGGAATTTTTTTTTGAGAAATACATTATTGTTGTGATTATAAAATCGAAAATAAAAGCGCTAAGATTAAATAAGAGATTCTTTGCACATAAATGTAAAGCATTATAATTTTTTGTTTGATTATGTGATTCTTAATAGAGGGATTAATGTTTCTTGCTATTAGCATTAGTTCAATATTTTAAAAACTTGAAAGAAGTTTACCTGATAAATTGCTTTCAGTTGAGTTTTTGAAAATTATGAAAAAATATTTATTATGAAAAATTTTCAATTTCATTTATGCTTTCTTATAAGGCCCTATAAAAATTTACCTGCTTTTATTTAGCGAATTATTTACAGTTTTATATAAATCTTCCTTTTATACAAAACATGCGCTACAGCCCAACAAATACACACGAAAATCAGTGCAAACAGCAATGAGCCCGGATAATTGCCAAAAGTCGGTTGCAAAATTTGTGTGTAAACGTACGATTTAATTGAGACCCATTCTCCGCGTAGCATTAAGCCGATATTCCCGGTGAGTATGGTAAGCAATGCCCCGAAAGCATACACAAAAAGCGGATTTACACCGAACGATTCGAAAAACACGCTCCATTTTCTTTTTCCTTTTATGTCGATAAGCCAGATTAATAAAGCCAGAAGCAGAGAAGCTAATCCGCAGGTTGTTAGTACATAACTCGACGTCCATATTTTTTTATTAATCGGGAAGCCGTAGTCGAGCAAAAAACCGGCGAAAAGGATAATAATACCAAATATGGATAATTTCAACACTTTATCTTCGAGATGTTTGCTCTCCGAAATCATTTTTCCTGCGAAGAAACCAAGCAAAACATGCGCTATGCAAGGCAACGTACTAAGTATTCCTTCCGGATCGAAAGGAATGCGTGTGCCATCGGGCATCGTGTCTTTGTACATATGCGTAACGCCCAACACTGCACGGTCAATCACAGCGATAATACTTTCCTCGCTCATGTCGTAACTGTTGGTAACAGCAATCAAAACCCAATAAAATAACAAGATAAAACCGACAAGCCATGGAATAAATTTAGCACGAACGATTAAAATAATAAGCGTTCCGAAAAACGAAACCAACGCCAAACGCTGCAATACGCCCAAAATCCGTAAGTTTTCGACATCGCTCACAGCCTGCCAAAGACGAGCAAAGAATCCGATTTCCTCACCACGCATGGCATTAAACTGTCGCATGGTTAGGCTTAACCAACCAAGTCCCAATCCGATTAGAAATAGCAAAACCGAACGTCGGCTAAGTTTGAAAAAGCTGTCTTTAGTCAACCGAAAATCAAGTTTTTTGTACGAAAAATACATTGACACTCCCATGATAAATATAAAAAACGGGAAAACCAAATCGGTAGGTGTAAGTCCGTTCCACTGTGCATGTCCCAAAGGAGCATATACATGCGACCAACTTCCGGGATTGTTTACCAAAATCATACCGGCAATCGTAATACCGCGCAATACATCCAACGAAAGCAATCGCGTTGGCGCTTTAATAGTGTTTTTTGTCATATTGTATCAGTTGTTAATTAAAGGCAAACTTAGTGATTTTTTCTTTGTCAGGAATAAAGATTCTTGAAAAGATTTCAAAATTTGAAGATTCTTCGAAAACGTTGAAAAGGTAAATTCGCATTCGAAATATAAATTGTATTTTGACAATTCTTCTGAAATGATATCTATCGGAAAAACAAAATTCCGATGCTGACGAAATAGAAAAAATGACAGATTTGGAATGCTGTCCTACTTATTTGCACAACTAATTCCAGTAGAAGATTTATTTCAATGAAATTAATATCAGCGCAGCTCATTTCAGCCAAAGGCTAATTACAATGAAGTTAATATCTGTGAAGCTAATTCCACCACAGCTAATATCAGTGTAACTCATATCAGCTTAGCTCATATCAGCAAGGGCTCATCTCAGCGAAGCTAAATATTCTTTCTATCCCGCCAAACCTGCCAAGAGTTAAAAATATTCTGCCAAAGCACATACGCTCCTGGTCCGATAGACGAAACAGGATTGAGATACATTTGAGCCAACCAAATGGCAAGAACCGTGTTTTTCTGACCAAGCCCCTGACCGCAGGCTACAGTGTCGTTGTAAATACGTCCAATTTTTCTGCCGGTGAAATATTGTGCCAAACATACCACCAACGCTCCAAGTGCAATCATTAGGTTCATCATGTTATTTTTCTCAGGTTGTTGAACAATGTAGAAAACCGTTCGACCTGAAACAATAACGAGCGCTATACTCCAAAGATAAAACGAAATTCCGGAATATTTTTTCAGTTCACCTGTAAGTTTTGGAAGATATGTATTCAATAAAAAAGCTATTATAAGTGGCATTACCAATAAAAAGAAAACTCTTTGACCAATGCCCAAAAACGATGTAAAAAATGGTAAATCCTGATTTGTGCCAACAAAAGAAAAAAACAATGGAGCCATTACTGCAACAAGCAGATTACTTGCTAAACTGTACGCAGTTAAACTTGCTACACTTCCACGAAGCATACCTGTAATAACTACTGCGGCAGTGCCGGTTGGTGCTAGCACACATATCATAACGCCTTGTGCGAGGGTTACATCAAAAGGTTTTAATAGCAGAAAAATCATTAAACTCCCAACACCTTGAACAAGTAAAAGCCATGAATGCTGTTTCTTAAAATGGAGGTCGCTAATGGAAATTTTAACAAACGTAAGCAGCAGCATGATAAAAATCAGGTAAGGAATAATGAACGACAACACACTTACATAATTGTAAAGCAATGCTCCGGTAATCATTGCCACCGGCATCATGTAACCTTTTAATTTTTTCAGCATAATTGTATTATTTTGAAGCGGGAAGTGAGAAGTGAGTAGTGAAACATGAGAAATAAATCACAAGCACAATACAATAAAAACTAATCGCTAATTCACCAATCACCAATTCACTAAACCTTTTCCTTCAAACCGTTGTCTATTTTTCGTGTAAAATATCCGTAAAGCAACAAGGCAACTGCCGAAATGAGACCGATGCCCACAAAAACGAACCAAATGTAGTGTGCATTTTGTGTTGCTGCCGCATAAGCTTCGGGCGATTCGAACCCTCGCGGATCGGGACAATATTTGTCGAGCAGAAAACCTGAAAGTCCGAATGCAAACAGATACGAAAAAAATGAATGCAAATGACTGAAACCTAAATAAAGTCCTTCTTCTCCTTTGGGCGATTGCAGTGAAAAATATTCCAGAAAGCGCGGTGAAATAAAACATTCGGCTACTGCTTGCATTGCAATACCAACTATCATCATAAAAGCCACAGGATGCAGTCCGAGAATTTCACCTTTTCCAATTAAAGATCCACCAGCCATAACCAGTGCCGACAAAGGTATAATGAGCATGCCAATGGTCATTGAAGTAAGAGCAGTACGTTTTTTCATAAACGATGTAATTAAATTGACTAGTAAAAATACTACCAATGGGTTTACGTTTGCATACCAACCGGGTGACGCACTTTCTCCGATCATCCGGATAACATATTTGGGCATTGTGGCATACATCTGACTTTGTATCATCCAGAATCCGCTGATTATCAGTATTAGAACTAGCAAACGTACATTTCCCAAAACTTTCAGTAAGCCGTGTCCGATTTCAGCAAAACTTTTACCTTTTCCTTCGGTTTTAACAGATTTATAAAAAAAGAAAACTGCAATCAGTGCCATCAAAGTCATTGCTGCCGAAAAATAATTCAGATAAACTAAGCCTTGATCGCCCATACTTTTTCGCAAAGGGTCAACAACGGTTTTTCCTAAAAAGGCGCCGATATTAACCATCATATAAAATACTGCATAACCTTTGGCACGGGTTTCGGCTGTAGTTTCACGGGCAACCGTTCCGGAAATCACTGCTTTAATGAACGAACCTCCGATAACGATAAGCACTAATACCGGTACAATTGACCAGCGTAAATAACTGCTTTCAAGTCCGGAAAATGTAGTAGTCATTTCATAATCTACCAAACCTGCACTTTCGAGCAATGTAGGCAGCAGTCCCAAACCACCATAGCCAAGCGTTAGCAGAAAAAACGCCAATATTATAGCCGAGCGAAACCCGATTTTGTCGGACAATGCGCCCATAAATGTTGGTAGTAGATATAGCAAAGCAGAAAAAGTACCGGATATTACTCCGGCTTCAATATCTGAAAATCCCCAAACGTTGGAGAGATAAAGTGTTATAACTATAAAAACAGCATAATACGCTAATCGCTCAAGTAACTCTACCGAGTTTGCAACCCAAAATGCATTTGAGAACTTCTTCATAATAATTATATTTTTTTTTGAATCGCAAAAATAGCAAAAAACAGATAGCCTGAATATTTTATGTAACTTAATAATAATTAAATATTTGAATTCACTACCATTTGACTTTTGAAATTAATCTTAAGTTAAACTGCATTAATGTGCTATTCAATAATAAGCATTTTTCTTTGTTGTTCAGTCTGAAGTATTATTTTTGCAAAAGATAAACAAAAAAATCAAATATGATTAAAAGAAAGTTATTCGTTTTTATTGCTTTTTTTGCAGTAGTTCCATTCCAAATTTTTTCAAAAGAAAAAACGAACGATAGTATTAACCTTTCCGAAGTGGTGGTAACTGGAAGTAAAACTGAAATTGCACGTCGTTTGGTGCCTTTATCGGTATCTCAAGTAACCGCAACTGACATCGAAAACAGCGGACAAATAAATGTATTACCTGCATTGAGCAGTTTTGTGCCTGGGTTTTTTGTTACCGAACGCAGTGTGCTTGGCTTTGGCGTCGCTACGGGTGGTTCAGGAGCGATTACTATGCGAGGTATCAGTTCGCAACCCAACACAAGTGTGTTGGTGCTGATTGATGGACATCCACAGTATCAGGGAATTTTTGGACATCCGCTGCCAGATGCCTATGTTGCATCGGATATTGAAAAGGTTGAGATTATTCGTGGACCTGCTTCAATTCTGTATGGCTCCAATGCCATGAGTGGCGTTATCAATTTTATTACTAAAAAGCAAAAGAATGAAGGGCTCAAATTAAATCTTGGAGCCTCCTACGGGTCGTATAATACCCAAAAATATTACGCTACGGCAGGTTTCCGCAAAAACAAATGGAACGCTTTTGCTTCGGTTAATCATGATCGTACCGATGGTATCCGTGCCAATACAGATTTCAGAATTTCGAACGGATATTTTAAAACCGGATACGATATAAATCCGCATTTCAGCACTGTAGTTGATGTAAGCCTGGCACAGATGAATGCCAACGATAACGGAACAGTTTATAAACCGGCGCCTTTTAATATTGATATTTTGAGAGGAAAAGCTGCGTTATCTGTCGATAACAGATTCGAAAATGCCGATGGTTCAGTGAAAATTTATCACAATTTCGGACAACATATTTTATCGGATGGATTTGAAAGTACCGACCGAAACAGTGGTATAATGCTCTACGAAACATTCAAAATATGGAACGGAAACAGTATTACCATAGGCTCCGATATGAAACAATACGGCGGAATCGCTAACAGAGGAGCAGCTGCAAATGTTTATAAAACCGTGAACGAATTAGCTTTTTATGCTTATACGCGTCAGCAATTTTTTAATCGTTTAATATTAAATGCTGGTTTGCGTTACGAAAATAACTCGGTTTACGGCAATGAATTGATACCAATGATGGGAGTTTCGTACATTCATAGCGATATTACATCTTTTAAAGCATCAGCATCGAAAGGGTTTCGCAGTCCTACGGTTATGGAAATGTATTTGTATGCTCCAAATCCCAACTTAAAGCCCGAGCGTATGATGAATTATGAAATAAGCTGGCTTCAGGCACTTTATAACAACAAATTACAGTTTGAACTCACGGGTTTTTGGGTGAAAGGAGAAAATCTCATTCAGGTAGTTCCACCGCTTATTACCATGCGGCAAAATGCAGGAACTTTCAGTAATAAAGGTATCGAGTTCTCAGCCAAATTCGTAATTCAGAAAGGATTGATGTTGCATGGGAATTACAGTTATATCAATACCGAAAAGGCAGTTCTTGCTGCTCCAAGACATCAAGCCAACCTAAGCTTAAATTATGCTCATAAAGTTTGGAATGTAAACATTGCCACACAATTTATTGACAGACTTTACACTCGTATTACTCCAACACAGGAAACTCAAACATATACTTTGGTTAAAGCGCGTGTGTCGGCACAGGCATTACCATGGCTTAATGTGTTTGTCATAGGAAACAATTTGCTGAATACAAAATATGAAATTAACTATGGTTATCCTATGGCGGGAATATATTTTAATACCGGAGTAAATATCAAAATATAAATTAAAATCAGGTATTACTCCTGCAGTTTTTCAAACATCAAATAGCCTTTTTATAGTTTATCCCGGCAGACAAATAATTCGGTCTGCCGGTTTTTTTTCAGAAAAAATATTTCTGCTTTTTTCTCTCATTGAAATGCTGAAAAAAAAACATTAAATCAGGCAAAAAACAAACCAGCCAAAACGTAGATTCAGGCTTTTTATAAACTATAAAAATAATGCTAACAGTCAGGAAATATGTAACTTGCCAACCGTATTAAACAATAATTAATAGCTTATTTTCCGTTTTTTCTTATCGAAGCTAAAATTATGTATAGGTTTGTTGCAGAACAAAACAAGTCGGAAAATCATTAGTGCGAGGTAGTTTTTTTACTATAATTTAAAGTTAAAACTATGTTTTTGGCTGATTTATTTTATTATTCTGTCGAAAAAGTATTATATAATGATAAAAAAATACAGTCGGCAAACGAAAAGATGCTCTAAATTTGCAGCATCGGAATAATATTTTTCGAAAGACAATTTAACCAATAAATAATTAATCAAAAAAATTCCATGAAAAGAAAAATCATTTTTCTTTCAGTGATGCTTCTATTCGGGGCATTTCTACTGAGTGCACAACAGAATCTTTCTGTTTCGGGAGTTGTAACCGACGCGTCCGACGGCAGTCCGTTGATAGGTGTATCTGTACAGGTAAAAGGAACCCAGACAGGTACGGTAACTGACAATTCAGGTCGTTACTCTATCAGCGCAGCACAGGGCTCGGTTCTTGTTTTCAGCTACATTGGTATGCAGAAACAGGAAGTTACGGTTCGCAACAGAGTTATTAACGTAAAATTAGAATCGGACGCCCTGGTTCTGCAGGAGTTTGTAGCCATTGGTTACGGTAACGCCCGCA
Organism: uncultured Paludibacter sp.; assembly: GCA_964396515.1. GTDB lineage: Bacteria > Bacteroidota > Bacteroidia > Bacteroidales > Paludibacteraceae > Paludibacter. Next base: position 11,291 of record CAYNGF010000012.1, on the reverse strand, counting down.
AGAGCGACCTTTCGGGAGCTTCGGTAACCGTAGGCGAGGACAAAATCAAAGGTTCGATTATTACCAACATAGACCAGGCTTTGCAGGGACGTGTAGCCGGCGTAACAGCCGTACAAACTTCGGGAGCTCCGGGTTCGTCGGTTTCCATTCGCGTACGCGGGCAAAGCACCATTAATGCAGATGGCGAACCGCTTTACGTAATTGATGGTGTGCCCGTAGGTGGCGGAAGCAATTCAGGAGCTTCATTTGGTTTGGGCGATGCACTTGGCAACGGCTCACATTCCACAATTTCTGTGCTCTCCACCATTAACCCTTCCGATATTGTTTCGATGGAAATTTTGAAAGATGCTTCAGCTACGGCTATTTACGGCTCGCGTGCATCAAACGGGGTTGTACTTATAACCACAAAACGCGGTAAAGCCGGCGAAGCTAAATTTTCGTACGAAGGACTTTACGGCTATCAGCGTCAGGCCAAACGTCTCGACGTAATGAACCTCAGTGACTTTGCCGAATACAGCAATGCCATGGCCAGCGAAACTGCCGGCAGAGATGTGCGCGAAGAGTTCCGCGATCCTTCGTTGCTTGGTAACGGTACAAACTGGCAGGATGCCGTTTTCCAGATTGCACCCATGCAAAACCACACTGTAAATGCTTCGGGTGGTAACGATATTATGAAGTATTATGTATCAGGATCGTATATGGGACAGGATGGAACTGTGATCGGAACCACTTTCGATCGTTTCTCATTCCGCACCAACCTCGACGCCCAACTGAAAAAATGGCTGAAACTCGGGTTAAATATCAACTATTCTGATACTAAGGAACGTCTCGGACTGGTGGACAGCGACGAAGGTATTCTGAATATTGCATTACTTTCAACTCCTGACGTACCTATTTATGATATGGACGGAAATTACACCAGCATCATCCGCGAAGGTGTGGCCTCACGCATCAATCCTATTGCAAAAGCCATGGATGAAGATAATATTCTGAAACGTACGCTTTTGAATGCAAACTTCTATGTGGATATTAATTTCTCAAAATATCTTTCGCTCCATTCGGACATTGCTGTTTCTATCAATGGTTCGGATGCCGAACGCTTCCGTCCTGCAGCTAAATATGGTAGCTGGGAACGCAAAATCAACAGCAGCGCCCGTCAGCACAATCAGGGAATGTACTGGCAGTTGAAAAACTACCTGACCTATGCCCGCGATTTCGATTTGCACAAAGTGAACCTGATGGCCGGACAAGAAATGTCGGAATCGAGTTGGGAATTTCTGGCTGCTTCTGCAACCAACCTTCCCGACAACAGCATTCATAATCCTGCACTTGGCTCCGATCCACAAATTAACTACGGCTTTGGTAGCTCAGCAATGGCTTCCGCTTTTGCCCGTGGAAATTATAACTACAACGATAAGTATTACGCCACTTACACTTTCCGTTACGACGGTTCGTCAAATTTTGGTCCTCTGAACCGCTGGGCTCCTTTCCATTCATTCGCAGCTTCGTGGCGTTTCACAAACGAAGATTTTATGCAAAGCATGAATGATATTTTCAGCAACGGAAAACTGCGCTTAGGCTGGGGACAAACAGGTAACCAAAACATTGGCGGATATGCATGGGGCGCTTCTATTTCGAAAATGGAAACGGGACTCGGACTTGGCTACCGTCAGAGCAATATCGCAAATCCTTATGTACAATGGGAAACACAGGAACAGTTCAATATTGGTCTCGACCTTTCTCTCTTCAACAATCGTATCGATCTTACAGTTGATGCATACGATAAAGTGTCGCGCAATATGCTTATGCAAATGCAGCTGCCGTCGTACATGGGAACACGTGGAAATGTTTCGAGTGCACTCGCTGCTCCACAGGGAAACTTCGGAACTATTGACAATAAAGGTCTTGAGTTTTCTATTACTTCGCACAATATGAAAGGTCAGGGATTAAACTGGGATACCGAACTTCAGATTTCATTCAACAAAAACACATTGGTGGCACTCGATGGTACCGATGCTGCTTACCTCGAAGGTTACGGACAATGGAGTGATGTGGTTTCACGCACTCAGGTTGGCGAATCGCTTTACGGATTTTACGGATATAAAGTGGCCGGTATTTACAAAGACCTCGCCGATATCAAAAGCTGGGCTGCTGCCGAAAAATATCCTGCCGATGGAAAATCGTTCAGCCGTACAAATACAGTTTATCCGGGCGACCTTAAATTTGAAGATATCAGTGGCCCGAACGGAGTACCTGATGGTATAATCGATGACAAAGATCGTACATTTATCGGCTCGCCACTTCCTGTTTTCACTTTTGGTTTGAATAATACATTCAACTACAAAAACTTCGATCTTACAGTATTTATCAACGGTACTTATGGCAATAAAGTGCTGAACTACATGTCGCGCAACCTTACCAATATGGAATCGTTGTGGAACAATCAGCTCTCGGTAGTGACCGACCGCGCACGTCTCGAACAAATTGATCCAACACTCACTTACCCAAGAGTTAATTCAACAGGAGGCACAGTAAACAACTGGTTCGACGATATCGACAATGTACGCGTAAGCAATACCAATGCCTCGCTGCCCCGCGCTATTCAGAACGACCCGAACGACAACAACCGCCTTTCGGATCGCTATATCGAAGATGGATCTTACCTGCGTGTGAAAAACATTGTGCTGGGTTATAATTTCGAATCAAAACTGGTTCGTAAGCTTCACCTGACCAATCTGCGTGTGTATGCCAACGTACAAAACCTGCTTACGCTTACCAAATATTCAGGTTTCGATCCTGAAATTGGTGTGAGCACCGCCAGCGTGAATGTGTACGGACTCGACAACGGACGCTATCCTTCACCTCAGATTTACACATTTGGTATCAACCTGTCATTCTAATCTTTTAATTGAAAGGAAATAATATGAAAATTCTTAATATAAAATCGCTGGCTTTGGCAGCTTTGCTGATGGTTGGAGCTACCTCCTGCGAGGACTTCCTCAACCGACCCACGGTGGACAATTACACCATCGATGGTTTTTACCAGACCGACGAACAGTGTTTTCAGGCCGTTAATCCTATTTACAACTCACCATGGTACGATTTCCAGCGTGGTTTTGTGAAAATTGGAGATGTGCTGGCCGGAAATATATTCTACGGAACCGACAATGGATATCAGGCCTTTGTGCTCAAATCGAGCGACGACGACTTGCGCAATGCCTCGGCTTCGCTGTGGTCGGTAAATGCATATTGCAATACGCTGATTGAAAACCTCAATCTGAAAGCCGGTCCGAAAGTATCAAAAGCCACCCTCAACACCGTAAAAGGCGAAGCGCTGACATGGAAAGCCATGACTTACTTCTACCTCGTACGCATTTGGGGTGCAGTGCCTATTATTCACAACAACAGCGAAATTATTGCCAACAATAATTCGAACAGTATTTACAAAAACCGTGTGGAAGATGTATATACCTACATTGTGAAAACACTTGAACAGGCTATCGACCTGCTTCCAGAAGAAAATCAGCCCGGCCGTATCGATAAATATGCTGCAATGGGACTTATGGCAAAAGTATATCTCACCAAATCGGGTTACGGACAAAGCGGTACACGCGTGCAGGCCGACCTCGAAAAGGCAGCTTATTATGCCAATGAGGTTATCGAAAAAAGCGGACGCGAACTTACTCCTGAGTATTCCGACATTTTCCGACTGAAAAACAATATCTCTGACGAAAGTCTGATTGCCTGGCGCTGGACAGTGGGTGCACAGTGGACAAGTCAGAACACACTTCAATCGGATCTTGGTCTAAGCGGATTTTCTGAATTTGCCGATACCTGGGGATCGTGGGTTGGAGCTACTATCGACCTGCAAAACCTCTTTGGCGAAGATGCAACCAACAAAACTACCCGTGTGAACAATGACGAACGCCGCAAAGCGACCATGATGATGCTCGGCGACAAGTACGAATACTTCTGGGTAGACAAAGGTGGATTTACCTACGACTGGGTTAACGGTACAATCACTTACGGTGTGGGAACAGGTTCCAATTTGGTAAAACATTTGGTAGGCAACAACAACGACCACGTAATTGGTGCCGGTATTGGTATGGATCGTATGAAAACAGCTTTGGCAACACATATTCTTCGTTTAGCGGATGTATATCTGATTTATGCCGAAGCAGTACTCGGAAATGCAGCTTCTACCAGTGATAGTAAAGCACTTGCAGCTTTCAATGCCGTACGTAGCCGCAGCATCAACGGTGTAAGCCCTAAAACAAGCATTACTTTCGACGATATTTTCAACGAACGCCGCAAAGAACTGGCTTGCGAAGGCGATAACTGGTACGATTATGTGCGACTGAGCTACTACAATCCCGAACTGGCAAAAGACAAACTTGCTGCCCAGGAACGCGGTTCATGGAACAATATAGATGCATATTACAAAGGCGAAGCTGATGTGTCAACTGTAACGCTGGGTTCATGGAAAGTGGTTCGTTCGAACATTGTGTTCACCATTCCTTTCCCCGATACCGACCTGGCAGCCAATCCGCGCCTAAGCGAAGATCCGGTAGCATTCGACTTTAGTTCAATTGGTTATTAATCAAAATAATAAATCAAAAGTTTATGAAAACTATATATAAATCACTCACAAAAATCGTTTTCCCGGTGGTGGCTTTAGCTGCACTTGCGCTCCTACCATCCTGTAACGACAATCCTGATGCCTTTGAACTGACGGATGGTGTACCTGTGGTGCATTATGTACGCATTCCCGATGTAGTGAGCGCCGATTCGCTCATTACCAGTGCATTTATGGGAAAAACCATTGCCCTGGTGGGCGAAAACCTCACCAGTGTGAAGGAAATCTGGTTCAACGACCAGAAAACCGTACTTAATACCAGTTTGATTACTCCAACAGCACTTATTACCAGTGTACCTACTGTAATTCCAAAAGTAGTGACCAATAAAATGTACCTCATCACTAAAAACAGCGATACTGTAAAAGTGGATTTTAAAGTAGATGTACCTGCACCGCTTGTAAGCAATATGAAATGTGAATTTGCAGCCGATGGCGAAGTCGCTGTGATCAGAGGAAATTATTTCCTTTCAGTAGCCGATTCAGAAAATCCGAATGTGATTTTCACCCCGAACATCAAAGCAACAGAGATCGTTTCGTACAGTCTGAACGAAATTCATGTAAAAGTTCCTGCAGGAGCTCAGCCCGGTCCTGTTTCGGTAGAAAGCCGCTATGGCACCACCCGTTCGAAATTCTGGTTCCGCGACAACCGTGGTATGATTCTCGATTGGGACAACCTGAATGCTAACGGTGGATGGCGCTCCGGAGTAACTTCCGACTCTGACCCTGTGGCCGGTATTACCGGTAAATATGTTCGCTTCAGAGGCGCAATGACTGCCGACCCGAGTGCAACCTGGAACGAAGATGCTTTCTCCTTTAATCTTTGGGGAACATCCAATGGTCGTCCTGAAGGCGATTTGTTCACTATCGACCCATCAGCCGCTGTTATCAAATTCGAAATCAACGTAACACAAGCATGGAAAGCCGGTGCACTACAAATGATTTTCACTCCCTGGAGTACAGCAAATACCAATAGCTATCTTGCCGACGGTACCACTCCACGCGGACTCTGGATACCATGGAAAGCTACAGGCTCGTACACAACAGATGGTTGGGAAACAATTACATTGCCAATCAAGGACTTTAAATACAACCAGGAAGGTGTGGGTGTCGATTTCCGTGGTGCAGGCAACTATGGTGGTCTTACATTCTTCCTGTGGCATGGAGGTGCTCAGGCCAAGGGAGAAGATTGTACTCCTGAAATCTGTATCGACAATATCCGTGTAGTTCCTGCTGAATAATTTTAATCATTAAAAAAATCAGATTTATGCGACACAATATAAATAAATTTCTGTATGCCAGCCTTATGGCCTGCATATTGATAGGTGGAACATTGTTCTCTTCGTGCGATCGCGACGAAGAAGATCTCACCACCGTCAAACTGAGTGTGTTCGGTCCTTCACCTGCCCTTCGGGGCGGTGAACTGAAATTTATCGGGACTAATCTCGATAAAGCGACCGCCATTGTGCTTCAACCCAATATCGAAATCACAGAGTTCGTTTCGAAAACGGCTACCGAACTGGTAATTACCATTCCTCAGAATGCAATGCCCGGAAAAGTAACCCTGAAAACTCCTCAGGGAAATATCGAAACCAAAACTCCGCTGACTTTCTCGGAACCTATCTCCATCGAAAACTTTGCTCCCGCAACTGTAAAAGCGGGCGACAAGCTGACCATCAATGGCGATTATCTCAACCTGATTGCTCAGGTTATCTTCAGTGATGGAGTAACTGTGGACAGCACCAACTTTGTAAGCCAGAGCCGTTACAAAATTGAAGTAACCGTGCCTGTGGAAGCACAAACAGGAAAAGTGATAGTTTCAAACGGTGCTGAAATTCCTGTAATGGTGTTCACTGCTACAGAACTGAACGTAACACTTCCTAAATTTACAGCCGTTAGTCCGAATCCTGTAAAACCGGGAACTGCTCTTCAGATCAACGGAACTGATTTTCAGTTGGTAAAAGAAATTATTTTCAGCGATAACCTGAAAGTAAGTGAGTTTACAGTAAATGCCGAAAAAACGCAAATCACTGTAAATGTACCCGAAACAGCAAAAGAAGGAATCCTGAAAATGGTTGCCTTATCGGGTGTGGAAACGGAATATGCAGAAGAACTTAAGCTTGTAGGTCCTGCCGTTACCGGCATTGCTCCTGCTCCGGTGAAAAACGGCGCCATGCTGACCATTACCGGAACGAATCTCGATTTGGTAACCGAAGTTGTATTTGGCGGTGATGTAAAAGGAGTAATCAGCTCGTTTACAGCCACCACGCTCGAAGTGGCTGTACCGCTTACCGCCACCGAAGGCAAAGTAACACTCAATACACACTCTGGCAAAACAGCCGAAACCGAAGCGCTTACATTGGTAAAACCCACCATTACAAGCATTGCTCCGCTCGCTCTGATGGCCGGAAACAACATTACCATTAACGGTACCGATCTCGATTTGGTTCGTCAGGTAAAATTTGTGGGCGGACTCACAGTGGATGTAACTCCTGCAACAGCTACTTCGTTCGAAGTAACAGTGCCTCCTGCATGTGTGGGCTCGGATGTGGTAACGCTCATCACTACCAATGGAAGCGAAGTGGCATCGACCGATCAACTGGTTGTGGAAGCTGCCAATAAACCTGTTATCACAAAGATTAATGCAAGTGTGAAACCGGGGGCAAAACTGACAATCGAAGGAACAAAACTTCATTTGGTGGAAGCTATTTATTTCCAACCAAATGTAAAAGCAGTGCTTTATGGTGTGCGTACCGAAACTTCTATTGAAGTATTTGTACCCGAAACTGCAAAGAAAGGCGCTGTAACACTCAAATTAGTTGCTTTTAATGGCGATGAAGTTATTTCTCCGGAATTTACTATCTCTGGAACTGATCCTGTGGTAGATGCTTCTTATGTTTTCTTCAATTTCGACAATAAAGGTTCTTGGTGGGGCGATAAAGGTGCTCCTGAAAACGACCCTGAATTATCGCTTGATGGATCAAGTTATTTCAGACTTAACCATGACATGAATCCATGGTGGACAGGTTTCTTCTGGCGTAATGGCAGAAATGATTTGAAAACGGATGGTGTCACTGTAAATGAATGGGCTGTTAAACTCGATGTAAACGTGTTGGCAGATGTTACAGGGGATATGAAACTCCGTCTTAAAGGAACAGACGGTGACTTCTGGGCAGTAATTCATGGATTAGAAAATAAGGGTGGTTGGTACACAGTTACAATTCCGCTTACAAGCTTTATAATAGATGGCGGAACTACTGTTATTCCAAATGTGGCTAATGTTGACTCAGATTTTGGAATGGCTTATACAGGTCCAGGAGAACATGTTAATATGTGTATTGACAATGTTCGCTTCGAAAAAATCTCTGATGCAACAGGTGCACCAAAATTCAAATTGATAGGATTTTAATTGACAGGAATAGTTTTTATTCAAGAAGCGGGGAGTTATTCTCCGGAATAGTTCCCCGCTTCTATAAGTACATTTAGCGTTGTTTTCTCTCTTGGGTATTAGTTTTTTTGTTTTAAAACAGATGTTTTTATAATTTCAAAATAAATGCAACGAAGCATACAGATTTTCTTGTCTATTTTTCTCGTCTTTATGGCTGCTTCCTGCACTCCTGAAGGGCCGGACGACAACAATGCGCCAACCCTTATTTCGTCGGTGCCAGCCGACAAAGCAGTGGATGTGAATGTCAGTACATCCGTGAGTCTTTTCTTCAACGAAAAAATTCTCCTCGCTGCCAATGCGCAAATTAAACTCAATAATCAAACAGTAGAGGCCACAGCAGATGCCCGCACGCTGACAATCAGCACAACGCTCGCCCCTTCTACCGATTACACACTTACCATTCCGGACAAAGCACTGAGTGATGTAGCCGGAAATTTTGTGAAAACATTCAGCATTTCCTTTCGTACTTCCAACACAGTGACGGCTGAAGGCACAATTCTCGAAGCTGAAAATGCCACGCTCAGCAACGATGCAGCGATTGCTTCGACAATTGCCGGTTATTCAGGCAAAGGATATGTAAATATGAACAACGGAAACATTACTTTCAATGTAAATGCGACCGAAAATGGTTATTACCGCGTTTTTGCACGCTACTCAAGCGGAGGCGACAAAACGCAGGATTTTCATGTGGACGGACAAATGATGACCGGAATTCACTTTGCACAATCAACTCAGTGGAAAGAAACAGAAATTGCCACGGTGAGATTAAATGCCGGAGCTCACAGCTTTTCCATTGTAAAAAACTGGGGCTACATTTCGCTCGATTATCTCAAAATAGCTTATGTGGGCAGTACCACAAGTCCGTTCAACATTGCGGCAAACCTGGTCACACCACAACCGTCGGTACAGGCTGTAAAAGTGTATAATTTCCTGAAAGAAAATTTTGGGAAAAAAGTGATATCGGGTACCACAGCCAACCATAGTACGAATATCGATGAAGCAACATGGGTTTATACTACCACCGGAAAATGGCCGGCATTGACTAATTTCGACTTTATTGATCATACATGGCCGAATCAGAATTGGGTGAAATACAACGCCCCTTTTACACTTGGTCAGGAATGGTGGAACAACAATGGCATAGTGGGACTGATGTGGCACTGGCGCGATCCGCTCACCAAATCGGGCGCTTTTTATACTGCCGACACTAACTTTGATGTAAGTAAAATAAACGATGTCAATTCTCCCGAATACAAAGCAATGATTTCGGATATCGATCTGATCGCCGGTTATCTAAAAGAATTTAAAACAGCAGGCATTCCTGTTATCTGGCGTCCGCTGCACGAAGCTTCCGGAAAATGGTTCTGGTGGGGCGCTAAAGGAGCCGAACCTTGTAAGGCCTTGTGGCGACTTATGTTCGACCGAATGGTGAACTACCATGGATTGAATCACCTCATCTGGGTTTGGACATCGGATGTGGCTGCCGATGCCATGAATTGGTATCCGGGCGACGAATATGTGGATGTGATCGGAATGGATATTTATCCCGGCGAAAATCAACATGGTTCACAGTATATTTCATTCAATAAGGTAAAAGAAATTTTCAGTGGCAAAAAAATAATTACACTCAGCGAGTGTGGCTCAGCGCCTGATCCTGCATTGATGTTGGAATATGGCGATATGTGGTCGTGGTTTATGCCCTGGAATGGCGATTATACCCGTTCGGATGCCCACAACGGAGCTAATTGGTGGAAAAAATTCTTTAGCTACGATTATGTGATAACACGGGATAAAATGCCTGATTTAAAATAAAGAGCCACTAGCACCTAAAGGATCTGCCCCCTAACCCCCTAAAGGGGGAAAAATAGAAGGATCCAGCCCTAAAGGGGAGAAAGAAATATTAGTAATGAGATAAAAAATGAAAATAAAAATGAAAGACATACAAGACAAAACGAACTCCAATTCCCCCTTTAGAGGGTTAGGGGGCAATATAGGCCTCTTCCTTTTTTCTCTCGTGCTGTCGTTTCAGCTTCAGGCGCAAGTATCTTTCAATCGTGGGGTAAATCTTACGGGTTGGTTTCAGACATCCAGCGCTCAGCAAATTCAGTTTACAAAATATACTAAAAAGGACTTTCAGAATATCAAAAGTCTTGGTTGCGATGTGATTCGTCTACCCATAAACCTGTTTTACATGACGAATGGTAGTCCTGATTATACGATCGACCCATTGATGTACGAGTTTTTAGATCAGGCCGTGAACTGGGCTGAAGAATTGCAAATCTATTTGATATTGGACAATCACACGAATGATGACCTGGCTAGTAAAAATGCGAATCTTGAAACGGTGCTGAAAAAAGTGTGGGTGCAAATGGCCGAACATTATAAAAATCGTTCCAACTACATTCTTTACGAAATACTCAACGAGCCCAACGGAACACTTACAACCGCTGCCTGGGGAAAAATTCAGCAGGCCGCGATTACAGCCATACGAACTGTTGATACAAAACATACGCTTGTGGTGGGCGGAGCCGGTTTCAATAGCTATACCGAACTGGCTGCACTGCCGGTTTATACCGATAACAATCTGATTTACACATTTCACTTCTACGATCCCTTTGTGTTTACGCATCAGGGTGCTTCGTGGCCTTCGCCTTCAATGGCTTCGCTGGCCAATGTGCCATTTCCGTATAATGCATCCACAATGCCTTCTACGCCATCTAACCTTGCCGGAACATGGGTGGCAAGCGCTTTGACAAATTATAAAAATGAGGGTACACTGGCCAAAGTAAAATCGCTCATTGATATTGCGGCAGCATTTAAAACCAGCCGAAATGTAAAAGTGTATTGTGGTGAATTTGGCGTTTATATCCCCAACAGTCCCAATGCCGACCGCAACTACTGGTATCAGGAAGTGCGGAAATACCTCGAAGCAAAACAAATACCGTGGACAACATGGGATTATCAGGGCGGTTTCGGGCTTTTCACAAAAGGCTCGGCCGAATTGTTCGATTATAACCTGAACATTCCTTTAGTCACAGCGCTCGGGTTAACTGCACCAACTCAGCAAACATATACGCTTAGAGCCGATTCGGTGGGTTTTCCAATTTATACCGATTATATTGCCGAAAAAATACTCGAATCGGGCAATCCAAGCGGTGGTACAATCAACTTTTACGCTACCGATAAACCCAACAACGGAAAGTATTGTCT
>CAYNGF010000011.1:0-56582 GCA_964396515.1 uncultured Paludibacter sp. | reverse complement strand
CGTAATTAAAGGATTTCTGAATTTAAAAATTGCTCAAAAGTATTGGATAGAGCAATTAAATAGTATTTTTCATAATGAAAATTACGGCATTAAAACACCAAAACCTGATGCCGACGTTATGATGATAGAGTATTCCTCTCCAAACACAAATAAACCTCTGCACTTAGGCCATATACGTAATAATCTTCTGGGTTATAGTATTTCTGAAATACAAAAAGCAAATGGATGGAAAGTAGTTAAAACCAACATTGTAAACGATAGAGGCATTCATATTTGCAAATCAATGCTGGCATGGAAACTTTTTGGTAATGGTGAAACTCCTGAAAATACCGGAATGAAAGGCGATCATTTGGTAGGAAAATATTACGTAATTTTCGATCAAAAGTATAAAGAGCAAATAAAACAATTGATTGAAGAAGAAGGTTTTACAGAAGAAGAAGCTAAAAAGACTGCGCCATTGATAGTTCAAGCACAGGAAATGCTTTTAGCATGGGAAAATAACGATCCGGAAATCAGACATTTATGGGAGACGATGAACGGTTGGGTTTATGCAGGATTCGACGAAACATACCGAAAACTCGGCGTTGACTTCGATAAAATTTATTACGAATCGGAAACATACCTCGAAGGAAAAGAAAAAGTACTTGAAGGAATTAAAAAAGGCATTTTTTATCAAAAAGAGGATCGTTCAGTCTGGGCAGATTTAACTGAAAATGGGCTCGACCAAAAACTTTTACTTCGCTCCGATGGTACATCCGTATATATGACACAAGACATTGGAACTGCAAAACTTCGGTACGATGACTATGCCATAAAAAAAATGGTTTATGTAGTAGGCAACGAGCAAAATTATCATTTTCAGGTTTTATCCGTTTTACTTGATAAACTCGGCTTTGCCTGGGGAAAAGATTTGTTTCATTTCTCGTATGGAATGGTAGAACTGCCCGAAGGAAAAATGAAAAGTCGTGAAGGCACTGTTGTAGATGCAGATGATTTGATTGAAGAAATGATAGAAACCGCTCGCCTAACTTCTGAAGAACTGGGAAAATTAGATAACTGTACCGAAGAGGAAAAATCGGAAGTGGCGCGAATGGTTGGATTGGGAGCACTGAAATATTTCATACTGAAAGTTGATCCTAAAAAGAATATGACTTTCAACCCGAAAGAATCTATCGATTTTAATGGCAATACCGGACCTTTTATTCAATATACGCATGCCCGCATAAAATCAGTTTTACGTAAAGCAAACGAGTCAGGCATTAATTTTGATATTGATTTAAAACCAGAAATTGAAATATCGGAAAAAGAAAAAAATTTGATACAACTTACAACAATATTTCCAACAATTGTGGAAGAAGCTGGCAAAGAATTCAGCCCGGCACTAATTGCAAATTACTGTTACGAACTGGTGAAAGAATACAATCAGTTTTATCACGATTTTTCAATTCTGAAAGAAGATAATGTTGATGTAAGAAATCTAAGGTTACAACTTTCAGATATTGTTGCCCGAATTATTAAAACAGGAATGCAATTACTTGGAATTGAAGTTCCTGAAAGAATGTGATAAATAATCATTTTTTTTATAACTCACAATCACACAATATGAAAAAATCACTACTGAATTTATCACTTGTCTTAATTTTAGCTCTTTTAAATTCATGCTCTGCTGGTTATAGAGCATATAAAAAGGGAAACTATTATCAGGCTTGTGTTGAGGCTGTTGAAATGTTGATGAAATCGCCGGGAAACCAAAAAGCACAATTTACACTTACAAAAGCATACCCTTTGGCAATGAATATTGCGCAACGCGAAATTGAAAAAGCTCAGAACAGTAACGATCCTTCAAAATATGATGTATTAGTAACAGAACTTGAAAAAGTTAACCATCTTGCTGACTTGATTTACAAAACGCCAAAAGCAAACGAAATTATCCCTACTCCTATTGAATTTATACCTCAGCTTTCCGAGGCAAAAGAAAAAGCAGCGCATCAAGCTTATTTAATGGCAGAAAAAGCTATGACTGCCGGAACAGTAGAGCAAGCACGCGTTGCATACCAGTATTATCAAAAAGCAGCTAAATATATCCCCGGTTATCTCGATGTGATGCGCAGAATGGAGGATGCTAAATATCTGGCAACTATCAGAGTACTGATTGAACGTCCCCTAACCTCTTCGCGATACCAACTCACTGCCGATTTTTTTGCTGATAATTTTATTTACGAAATCACAAAAAATCAACGAAATCCGTTTGTACGTTTTTATACTGCTCAGGAAGCTTATAACCTTAAAATGGACAATCCACACCACACACTGATACTCGATTTTGCCGATTTCCGAATTTCTGATTACAGCGACAAAACAAGTGTTCAGAATTTTAAGCGTGACAGTGTGCCGGCACAAACGAAGAATGCCGAAGGTAAATACGTAACTGTTTACATTACAGCAAATGCAAAAGTAACTACCTATGTACGAGAAGTTATATCATCCGGAATTTTAAATGTGAGAGTATATGAAAATATATCAAACAAATTACTTGAACAACGTACATTCGAAGGTAGATATGTATGGTCAACTACCTGGGGAAGATATTCAGGTGATGACAGAGCATTGACAGAACAGCAAAAAGCATTTTGCAGAAAAAATCCTGACATCCCTCCTACAAATCAGCAATTATTTTTTGAATTTACACAACCGGTATTTTCTCCTGCTGTTTCTTTTATTCGTTCGGTTTACACCCGATATTAAGAAGACTGTTTTCTTTTAAAATTTATATATCTCGGTTCGCTTGGCACATAATCTTCATTATCCCAAAGAGTACTTGTTATCATTAGGTCGGCACTGTAGCGATTACAAGCGATGGGTACATTATGTATGCGGCACTGGCGAAGTAGCATTTGAATATCGGCTTCGTGTGGTTGAGCACTTAAATCGTCAATCAGAAAAATGGCTAAATTAATCTGTTTACGCACTACCAAAGCGGCAATTTCAGCATCGCCCCCCATCGGACCAGAGTTCATACGGGTTATTTTCGCATCAATGCCCTGTTTTTTAAATGCTTCCTGAATAAGACCTCCTGTTGTTCCGGTGCATATTAATTCATGTTTCGAAAGCATTTCTGCATTATATACTGCCCAATCTACCATATCAGCTTTACGTTTATCGTGGGCTACAAGCGCAATTTTTAAAGTCTTTTTCATTGTGATTTTTTTTAAAATTACAAATTGTGTTGTCGGTGCAAAATTACTCAATTATTTTATCGGATTTGCCTTTTACATAAGATAATTCATTGCTTTTTAATTTGAGCACTTGTTTCAACGCGATTTTTCTTTATTTTTGTGTTAAATCCCTTAAAATATTTTCAATGATAAATTTTCGACGCCATAAAATTGTTTTTTTATTATTAATACTGCTTACTATAAATGTTTTTGCTCAAAATAAAAAGCATGAAATGCGTGCTGTATGGATTGCTACAGTTGCCAATATTGACTGGCCAAGTTCCCGAAATTTAACCGGAACACAGCAGCGCAACGAAATACGAATGATGCTCGACAAATTTGCCGAGAATCATATCAACGCTATTTTTGTTCAAATTCGTCCAACGGCTGATGCTTTTTATCCTTCGCAACTTGAGCCTTGGTCGCACTGGCTTACAGGCAAACAAGGGAAAAAGCCGGAACCTTTTTTTGATCCGCTTCAATTTATTATCGATGAAGCTCATAAACGATGTATGGAAGTACATGTATGGTTAAATCCTTACAGGGTTACAAACAGTGAAAACCTCGAAGTTTTAAATACGAAACATTTATTTTTTAAAAATAAAGATTTGTTCGTAAAGTATGGAGGGAAGTATTACTTCGATCCGGGACTTGACGAAACGCGGGAATTTTTAAATCTGGTTGTGCAGGATATTGTTGAAAAATACGATGTTGATGCCATTCATTTCGATGATTATTTTTATCCTTATAAGGTTAATAATGAGGATTTTCCGGATAATAATTCTTTCAAACGATTTCCACGTGGTTTTTTACCGAATCAAAAAGACGATTGGCGACGTAATAACGTAAATATGGTTATTGAAGAACTAAACAAAACGATAAAAAGTGTAAAACCATGGGTACAATTTGGAATATCTCCTTTTGGGGTTTGGAGAAACAAGAATGTAGATCCACGTGGTTCGGATACCCAAGCCGGTGTACAGAACTACGACGATTTGTATGCTGATATTCTTAAATGGCTTAAAGACGGAACTATTGATTATGTTGTTCCACAACTCTACTGGGAAATCGGGAAAAAAGTTGCAGATTATGAAGTACTAGTAAAATGGTGGAGCGAGAATTCCTATGGACGAAATCTTTATATAGGACATTATGTTTCGGCATTGGAGTCAGGGAAAGAAAAAGCCTGGCAAAAACCAAATGAAATTATCCGGCAACTGCGTATGAATTTAAAATATCAACAAGTGGATGGTTCTGCATATTTTAGTGCAAAAACTTTTATGAAAAATTTACAGGGATTGAATGATAGTCTGAAAACGAACTTTTATCGTTATCCGGCTTTGTGTCCCGTTAACAAATCTTTACCGGGTGAACCTTCTGCCCAACCACAAAATATGCGGGTTTTAAAAGACCATCATGAAACGTTCCTGATATGGGACGAAGTAAACGAAAAGGGTGGTTGTGCTGTAAAATATTATGTTTTATATGCCTTTAAAGGGAAAAAAGTGGGCGATTTAAACGATCCATCAAATATATTACTAGTTACTACCGAAAACTGTATAGATTTAAACGAAATTGAAAAAAAACTGAAAGGTACTTATACATTTGTAGTTACTGCGGTTAATAAGTACAGGCAGGAAAGTATTCCAACGTACGGAATAACGAGGAAAATTTAAAAGTAAAAAAACAGCCCCTTAAACCTTATAGGGGTGTGGGGCTGATTTATAGATTTACGATTTCCTTTCTGCAAGTTTCTTTTTTACGAGTTCAGGAATTTCAATCGGAAGTCGAGCGACTGGAACTCCAATAGCTTCGAAAGCAGCAATTTTTTCTTCAGCCGTTCCTGAGCCGCTCGAAATAATTGCACCTGCGTGCCCCATACGTTTTCCGGGAGGAGCTGTTTGTCCGGCAATAAAGGCAACCACGGGTTTTGTAACATGGTTTTTGATGTATTCGGCTGCTCTTTCTTCAGCATCACCGCCAATTTCGCCTATCAGCACAATTGCTTCAGTTTCCGGATCGTTTTCAAACATTTCGAGTAATTCGATATAATACAATCCGGCAACAGGATCGCCACCGATCCCTACGCAGGTACTTTGACCTAATCCACTATTGGTAAGGAGACTAACCATTAGGTAAGTAAGCGTACCGCTGCGGCTCATCAATCCAATATTCCCTTTTTTGAAAATATTTCCCGGAAGAATCCCAATAAGCGATTCTTCCGGTGTAATCAATCCGGGACAATTCGCACCTATAAGTTTTGTTCCTTTCTTGGAGAAATACTCGTTCACTTTTATCATATCGATGGTAGGTACACCTTCTGAAATGCAAACAACCAGTTCGATACCTGCTTCGGCAGCTTCGAGCATGGCATTCGCAGCAAGTGCTGCAGGTATAAAAATTACTGATGCATTTGCGCCGGTAGCTTTTACAGCATCTTCAACGGTGTTAAAAACAGGAATATCGTGTACTAATTGACCACCTTTGCCAGGTGAAACTCCGCCTACTATGTTTGTGCCGTACTCCTTCATTTTCAATGTATGAAAACTTCCATCGCGCCCGGTAATTCCTTGAACTATCAGTTTTGTGTTTTTATTTATTAATATACTCATGGTAATGGTGCTTATAAAATATATCTTTTCACTTAGAATAAAACTCAATTCAATGTTTGAACAATACGAATTGCTTCTTTTGCTGCTTCGCTAAGAGAACCAACGGTGGGAAGATTTCGCTCTTTTATAATTTTTAATCCTTCTTCGGCATTTGTACCTGAAAGCCTGATTACGATGGGAATGTTTACATTCATTTGATCAAGTGCCAAAATCAATCCACGCGCCACATCGTCGCAACGTGTAATTCCGCCAAAAATGTTTATCATTATCACTTTTACATTTTTATCGGCAAGTAAAATATCCATTGCATCGATTACTTTTTGTGGACTTGAACTTCCACCAATATCGAGAAAATTTGCCGGTGAGCCGCCATGATGCTTTATTACATCCATAGTTGCCATTGCGAGTCCGGCACCATTAACCATACAACCAATATTTCCATCGAGTCTGATGTAGGATAAACCTTTGGTACGTGCATCAATTTCTCTCTTTTCGTCGGCATCGGGTTCGTTAAGTAATGCTATTTCAGGTTGGCGATACAGTGCGTTGTCGTCAAAATTCATTTTTCCATCAAGGGCTAAAAGTTTACCATCTTCAGTTATAACTAACGGATTGATTTCAAGCAGAGAGGCATCGGTATCAATAAAAATTTGATACATTTTCTGGAAAATATCCACAGCCTGTATTACCTGATTAAATCCCGGAAAAAGTTTAAAAGCAATTTTACGAGCAAGGAAATCAGTCATGCCAAGCGAGGGGTCAATGCTGAATTTATGTATGGCCTCAGGATTTTCTTTGGCTACTTCTTCTATTTCTACTCCACCCTCGGAACTTGCCATAAACATTACAGATTTTGTATTACGATCAATAGTCATGCCTACGTAATACTCTGAATTGAATTTTACACCTTGGGCAACAAGTACTTTTTCTACCGTAAAGCCTTTGATGTTCATGCCAAGTATATTATTGGCAGCTTCCCGGGCTTCTTCCATCGTTCGGGCTAATTTTACGCCACCGGCTTTACCTCTTCCTCCTGCATGCACTTGTGCCTTGACAACTACAGGAAATCCAAATTTGGATGTAACTTCGCTAACCTCATCAGGAGTGTAACATACCTGTTCTTGTGTTACAGGTATTCCATAACGTGAAAAAATCTGTTTTGATTGATATTCGTGAATTTTCATGATAATATATTTTTCTTTTTGATTTTAAAAGTACAGAAAAGATAATGATTAACAAAATACAACAACAAAAAGTTTCAATATTTTCTGTATTTATATGCTAAAATTTATTAATCAGTTCATTAAGAATGATTTCATTTTTTATTAAATCTATTTTATTTAACTGTATTTTTTTGAAAAATTGAATTCACACAAAATTCTTTTAAAAAAAATTATCCGATATTTTTGTATTATTTTTTTTTATACTGAAATTTTATAATCTTTAAGTCGGGAAAAAGGACTAATTTTGTAATCAATTCAAAATGAACTTCTCGAATTCATACTGAATTTAAATTTGTGACTTTTACATGTTATTCAATACTTTTTTAATCAGAACTGTAATAATCATTTTAAAATAAAACTTCATTATTCGATGGGGATATTCAATTTATTTAATAAAGCTAAAAAAGAAACACTTGATGAAGGTTTAGCAAAAACAAAAGAAAGTGTTTTTTCAAAAATAACACGTGCAGTAGCAGGAAAATCGAAAGTTGACGACGAAGTACTTGACAATCTTGAAGAGGTGCTCATAACTTCGGATGTAGGAGTTGAAACCACACTTCGTATCATTGAACGAATACAGAAGCGTGTTGCCCGCGATAAATATGTGGGAACTTCAGAATTAAACGCGATATTAAAAGAAGAAATAGCAGGATTACTTGCTGAGAACAATACCGATATGCCAATGGATTTCGAAAGTCCAATGCCAACAACACCTTATGTAATAATGGTAGTAGGCGTTAATGGTGTGGGAAAAACTACCACTATTGGTAAATTAGCATATCATTTTAATCAAGCAGGGAAAAAAGTTTATTTAGGCGCTGCCGACACATTTCGTGCCGCAGCAGTTGATCAACTTGTAATTTGGGGTGAACGTGTCGGAGTCCCGGTTATTAAACAAAAAATGGGTGCTGATCCGGCTTCGGTGGCTTACGATACAGTAGCATCGGCTAAAGCAAACAACGCTGATGTGGTTATAATCGACACAGCCGGTCGATTGCATAATAAGGTAAATCTGATGAACGAGCTTACAAAAATTAAAAATGTAATGCAAAAAGTTCTTCCCGATGCACCACACGAAGTGCTTTTAGTGCTTGATGGTTCGACTGGTCAAAATGCATTTGAGCAGGCAAAACAATTTACAAAAGCCACAGATGTGAATGCCCTTGCCGTTACTAAACTTGATGGTACAGCCAAAGGCGGTGTTGTCATTGGAATTTCTGACCAGTTTAAAATTCCGGTAAAATATATTGGTTTAGGCGAAAAAATGGAACATTTACAAGTGTTCGACCGAAAAGAATTTGTTGATTCGCTGTTTAGTTAGTTGAGAGTTAAATACCGAACTTAAAACTGAAATATAAAACCAAAAACTAAATTTTTAAAAATAATTGGCAAAGAAAAAAAACATAAAAGGAACAGTTGATGTAGTAACGCTGGGTTGCTCAAAAAACCTTGTCGATTCCGAATTACTTATGCGTCAGTTCGATGCTTTAGGATATAAAGTGCGCCACGATTCGCCAAATCCCGATGGCGAAATTGTAATCGTAAATACTTGTGGTTTTATAGGCGATGCTAAGGAAGAAAGCATTAATACAATACTACAATTTGCTCAAAGAAAAAAAAAGAACAACAAACTTTTCGTAATGGGATGTTTGTCGGAACGTTATCAAAAAGAACTTGAAGCTGAAATACCTGAAGTGGATAAATATTACGGAAAATTTAATTATACAAATATTTTGACAGACTTAGGTCAGGAATTCAGAGCTGATTTACGAAACGAACGAACACTAACCACTCCGGCACATTATGCTTATATCAAAATTTCCGAAGGTTGTAATCGTATGTGTTCATACTGTGCAATTCCTCTAATAACCGGCCGTCATCGTTCAAGAAGAATTGAAGATATTGAGGAAGAAGTTCGCTTTCTGGTAGCAAAAGGTGTAAAGGAATTTCAGTTAATTGCACAGGACTTATCATCATACGGAATAGACAAATACAAAGCGCTTAAATTGCCTGAACTGGTTGAGCGAATTTCTGATATTCCCGGCGTTGAATGGATTCGATTACACTATGCATATCCGGCACAATTTCCTTATGATTTATTACGGGTAATGCGGGAGCGGGATAATGTTTGTAAATATCTTGATATTGCTTTGCAACATATAAGCGATAATATGTTGAAAAAAATGCGAAGAAATATCACGAAAGAACAAACATATGAACTTATTCGGCGCATTCGTGAAGAAGTTCCCGGAATTCATTTACGCACAACAATGTTGGTGGGACATCCCGGCGAAACAGAACAGGACATTGAGGAAATGAAAGAATTTATGCGATTTGTACGTTTCGACCGTTTGGGAGCTTTTGCTTACTCCAACGAAGAAGGTACTTACGCTTATGAAAAATTTGAAGATAATATCCCCGATGCTGTAAAACAGGAACGTTTGAATAAAATTATGACTTTGCAACAAAGCATCTCAAGTGAATTAAATCAGAAAAAAGTAGGGCAAAAGCTGAAAATTATTATTGACAGACTCGAAGGTGATAATTTTGTTGGACGTTCGGAGTTCGATTCACCTGAGGTCGATCCTGAAGTATTAATCCCTTCGAACACACAAAATGTAAATATTGGAAACTTTTACATGGCTGAAATTGTTAGTGCTTCTGAATTTGATTTGTACGGAAGGTAGGTGAGTGTTGATAGTTAATAGTTAATAGCTGATAGTTGACAGTAAAAAAAATCATAAAACATCGAAGATTTTTAAACGTTTTTTGATTGGCAAAATTGAAGTTTTGAACAAATACTTTAAGCAACACGAAACACAAAGAATATTATGAATCACAAAGAATTAGTCGCAGCAATCGCATCGAAAATGAACCTAAAAAAGCCGGAAGTTGAAAATATTCTGGATACTATGGTGCAGGTTTTTCGTGAACAATTAAGCGAAGGTAATACCATTGGGTTGCATAATTTTGGAAATTTTGAGGTTCGTAAAAAAGAAGAAAGATTGTCAGTACATCCTGCAACTCAGGTGCGTACACTAATTCCACCCAAGCTCGTTGTGAATTTCAAACAAAGTAATACGTTGAAAGAAAAAATTAATAAAGAAATTTAGGATGACCAACGATAAAATAAATATTCAGGAAATTGTCGATCTGATTTCTGCCAGATTATCTATCAGCAAAAAACTGATTGAGGAGTTCTTCAGGGTATTATTGCCAATTATTGAAGAGACTTTAAAAGCAGGTGAACCTGTAAAAATTAAAAATTTCGGGACTCTGAAAATGCAGTGGAACAACCCCCGAAAAAGTGTAAATGTAAATACAGGTGAAGAAATAATCATCGAAGGTTACAACAAGATTGTATTTGTGCCGGAGGAAAGTCTTAAAGAACTTGTCAATGAGCCTTTTGCGCATCTGTTCCCTATTGAACTGGACGGAACACCGACTGAACAAATTCCTGAAAACGGTCCTTTGCGTATTATTAACGAACAAGCACTTGAAATAAAAAATATACTATCTGAAATAAACCAACTAAACAACAGGAACAATGAACAATCAAGCATTCTTACTATTGACATTGAAGATAAAGAGATTGAAATTGTTGATGAAACAAATAACGATAAAATAAAAAATATCGATTCGGTTGAAAAAATTGAAAATAAATTTGAACCAACTGAACAAGAAAACGTAGAAGTAACTGATAAAGTTGAATTATTACCGATTGCAGATATCACTGAAGATACAAATGAAAATCATGATTTATTAAACCAAAATGAGATTGAACAAGAGGAAAGTCGACCAAATGAATCACAGCATGAAAAAGATGAAAATCAAGCCGAAGAATCTTCTAATGTTAAGCCGGATAATATCATAACTTTAATAACAAGTAAGCAGGAACCCACCGACAACCCAAAACACAAAATAAATATTTGGTGGATAGCAGTTCCTTCGATAATGGTTGCAGCAATAGTATTTCTTTATTTTTTTAATTTGGATATTTATAAATTTGTTAATAGTAAAATTGAATCTTTTATGCCGGAACAAAAAGTTGCGCATAATGTGATTATTTTACCTGAAGACAGTACCAAAACTAATCAAATCACTATCGTAAAGAGCCCTGATGATTTGTTCTACGAAAATCTTCTGAATAAAAACAGATTATATGAAGAGTTATATACAATAGAAAGATTAACAGGAGATAGAACAATTTATAGCTTAGCCGAAAAATATTATGGCCATTCTGCTTTCTGGATATATATTTACGATGCTAACAAAAAGGAAATTTCTGATATATGGAATATTAAACGTGGTACACCTTTGAAAATACCGGTTTTAGACTCCATGTTAATTGATACGAGGAATCCCCGATCGTTTGAAATTGCTCGAAATTTACTTAAAACCTTGACTGAAAATCCCGTAACTCAAGAACTAGATAGCAGCATAAAAGTTGTAAAGGACAGCCCACGAACTTTAATTAAAAATGATTCAACTAAATTAAATTTAATACAAGACAGCAAAAAATCACCAAATCAACAGTTTGTTGAGGAAAGCAAAAAAACCACAACACAACCTATTACAGTTAAAAAAGAAACAGAAAAAACACAAGTTATCGAAGTAAAAAAGGAAACACCAAAACAAAAGCCTGCAGAAGTAAAAAAGGATATAACTAAACCACAACCTATTACAGCGAAAAAAGAAATTGGTAAACCGCAAACATCTGATGTAAAAAAAGAATCAGTACCTGGTAATACAACAATACTTTCTACCGAAACAATGCAAGAAGGTAGTCGATTAACAATTTTTGCACGTAAATATTACGGAAGCAAGCATTTCTGGGTTTATATTTATGAAGCAAACAAGGATGTAATTAAAAATCCGGATAATGTGCCTGTAGGAACAAAAATTAAAATTCCAAAGCTCGACAGTAAACTGATTGATTTAAACAACCCTGAAAATATAGCAAAAGCTAAAGAGCTGGAAAAGAAGTATTTGATAAAATAAAATTAGATTTAAAACGCAACTAATTAACGATAGTAAAGAATACTGCATTGTTTTTCGTAAAATGCAGTATTTTTTTGTTTTCTCTCATATTTTTTCAAACCAAGTATAAGCATTTTTAATGCAACACTTAATAATCTAAATTCAGGTTAATAGTTATTAAACCAGTACTTTATGCCTGCATTTTAACATTATCTTTGCTCCACGAAAAATCAAAAAAATAAATCATATAAATTATGAATCAAACTGTTGATATTAGGGAACTTAACGAACGTATCGAAAAACAGAGTTCATTTGTAGATGCACTAGTAATGGGCATGGATAAAACCATTGTAGGTCAGAAACATCTTGTTGAATCCTTACTTATTGGTCTTTTGTCTGACGGACATATTTTACTAGAAGGAGTTCCGGGATTGGCAAAAACGCTTGCAATCAGAACATTGGCACAATTGGTTAAGTGCAATTTCAGTCGCATTCAGTTTACTCCCGATTTGCTCCCTGCCGATGTTATTGGAACTATGATTTATAGTCAGAAAAAAGAAGAATTCAGCATTAAAAAGGGACCGATTTTCGCGAATTTGATTTTGGCCGACGAAATAAACCGTGCTCCGGCAAAAGTACAAAGTGCTTTGCTCGAAGCAATGCAGGAACGTCAGATCACAATTGGTGACCATACTTACAAACTCGACGACCCGTTTTTGGTACTTGCTACCCAAAATCCTATTGAACAGGAAGGTACATATCCCTTGCCCGAAGCTCAGGTTGACCGTTTTATGCTTAAAGTTGTTATCAACTATCCGAAGAAAGAAGAAGAAAAATTGATTATTCGTCAGAATATTGCTAACACAAAACCCATTGTAACTCCTGTTTTAACTCCTCAGGATATAGTTAAAGCCCGCGAAGTTGTTCAGCAGGTGTATATCGACGAGAAAATTGAACGTTACATAGTTGATATTGTGTTTGCAACACGTTTCCCCCAAGATTATGGACTTGAACCGCTTAAAGAAATGATTTCTTTTGGAGCATCACCTCGTGCTTCAATAAATTTAGCTCTTGCTGCACGTGCTTATGCATTTATCAAACGTCGTGGTTATGTAATTCCCGAAGATATTCGTGCGGTATGTTACGATGTACTTCGTCATCGCATTGGGTTAAGCTACGAAGCCGAAGCCAACAATATGACCACCGAAGAAATAATTACCGAAATTCTGAACACAGTAGAGGTGCCTTAATTTAGTTGATAGTTTACAGTTCGGAGTTAGGAATTGGAGACCTTTTGAATTCTGACAATTGACATTATAATCAATAATGAAAAAGTGGAAACAAGCGAAATAATAAAGAAAGTACGGAAAATCGAAATCAAGACACGTGGTCTTTCGAAGAATATTTTCGCGGGTGAATATCACACTGCCTTTAAAGGTCGTGGAATGACCTTTGCAGAAGTGCGTGAATACCAGTATGGCGACGATATTCGTTCCATCGACTGGAATGTTACAGCACGCTTCGGACATCCTTACATTAAAGTTTTTGAAGAAGAACGCGAGCTTACGGTAGTATTGCTCATCGATGTTTCAGGTAGTCGCGACTTTGGTACAGTTACTCAGTATAAAAAAGATATTTTTACTGAAGTGGCTGCTACGTTGGCATTCTCTACTATTCAGAACAACGATAAAATTGGTGTAATTTTCTTTTCTGATAGGATTGAGAAATTCATTCCACCAAAAAAAGGTCGTAAGCATGTTTTACACATAATTAGGGAATTGATTGATTTTCAACCACAAAGCAACAAAACAGATATCGGAATGGCGCTCCGTTATTTTACTAACGCTATTAAAAAGAGTTCTACAGCGTTTATAATTTCCGATTTTATTGATTCAGGTTTCGACAAAGAACTAACCATTGCTAATCGTAAACACGATGTTGTTGCTTTGCAGGTTTACGATATCAGGGAAACAGAGTTACCCGATGTGGGACTTATTAAACTTCGCGATGCCGAAACAGGTAAGCGCATTTGGGTTGATACTTCGGATAAACGTTTGCGAACTACATACAAACACGCATGGGGCGAAAGTCAACTCACCTTACAAAAAATATTTTCAAAAGCAGGTGTTGATTCTGTTTCGATGAGTACATCTGAGGATTATGTGAAGGCTTTGATGAAACTTTTCAAAATGAGAGCATAAATTGAAATAAAATAGTGTAAAGAATTTTTATAATAAAATGACAAAAGATTTTAAGATTTTGTGTTTGATGATTTTTTCTTCGCTTTTAATTCAAAGCTTATCATCACAACCGGTTACAGTAAATGCGCGAATTGATTCTACTGTAATGTGGATTGGACATCAAACACAACTTACTTTTGAAATTGCACAAAGGAAGGGACAGCATGTGAAAACTCCTGTTTTTTCCGACACCATCCCCGGAGGACTCGAACTGGTAGAAAAAGTAAAAAACGACACTGTTCAATCTCAGGATGGACAACTTTTGATTAACCAGCGTTATATTGTAACTGCATTTGAAGATTCCCTGCTTTACATTCCGCCATTTCCATTTGTGTACGATAACGATACTGTTTGGTCGAAATCGCTCTCGGTAAAGATAGTACAGCCATTTGTAATTGATACTGCATCAAACACTTTGGCTGACATTAAAGATGTTTTTAATCCTAAATTCGACTGGAAAGGTTTTTTACTGAAAGTACTTTTCGGAATTATAATGCTTGTTCTCGCATTTTTAATATATGTTCTCATCAGACGTATTATTCAGCGAAAACCAGTATTCGAAATTAAGAAAACCGAACCTGAATTGCCGGCGCATATTGTAGCGCTTGCTGCACTTGATAAAATTAAACAGGAAAAACCCTGGCAACACAATCGCGATAAAGAGTACCATACGGAACTAACAGATGTGATACGTGTATATATTGAAAAAGTTTTCGGAGTTAATGCAATGGAAATGACTTCGGATGAAATACTTGAGCATTTGCGTTTTATGTACTCTGATAAAAAGGAAACTTATTATAAATTGCGTCAAATACTTTCGCTGGCAGATTTGGTAAAATTTGCAAAATGGAAGGCTACTCCCGATGAACATGAATTGAGTCTTTCAAATGCATATATTTTTATCAATGAAACAAAATTACCGGATGAGATACAAAATGAAACACAAGAAGATACTCAAAAATCTAAAGAACTAAAGTGATAGGAAAATATGAGATAAACGATTTGATGAGAAACGTGTACTGTTGAAAAATGGAATTGTTTAATTGTAATTTGTAAGTTATCTAAAAATGACTTTTCATAATCCTGAATATCTTTTTCTATTGTTACTGATTATACCCGCAGTGTTCTGGTATATTCGTAAAATGTACAATTCTGATGCAAGCCTTCAGATTTCTTCAAATCAGATGTTACAGAAAATTCCAAAAAGTAACAGGCTCAGATTTTTGCATGTACCATTTATACTCCGAATGCTCTCGCTTGTGTTTTTAATTTTGGCATTGGCGCGTCCACAAGCATCAAATTCATGGCGAACAGAGAGTACCGAAGGTATTGATATTGTGGTAACGCTTGATATATCAGGCACAATGATGGCTGAAGATTTGAAACCGAACCGACTCGAAGCAGCAAAAAAAACTGCAACAGAGTTTATTTTATCTCGTCCGAATGACAACATAGGTCTTGTAGTTTTTTCGGGAGAAAGTTTCACACAATGTCCGCTCACAACCGATCATGCTGTGTTAGTAAATCTTTTTAATGCCATTCAATACGGAATGATTGAGGACGGAACAGCAATTGGTTTGGGTTTGGCAAATGCTGTAAATCGCATAAAGGACAGTAAAGCGAAGTCGAAAGTTATCATTTTATTAACTGATGGATCCAACAATCGTGGCGACATTGCTCCGATTACGGCTGCTGAAATTGCTAAATCATTCGGTATAAGGGTTTATGCAATTGGCGTTGGTTCATACGGCATGGTAAATATTCCGGTACAAACCCCACTTGGAATTCAATATCAGCAAATGGAATCAGAATTCGACGAGGAATCGCTTAAAAACATTGCTGGTATAACAGGTGGAAAATACTTCAGAGCAACCGACAATAATAAACTGCGGAATATTTATCAGGAAATTGACCAAATGGAAAAAACTAAAATCAGTGTAAAAGAATATAACAAAAAGAACGAAGAGTATTATCTTTTTGCACTGGCAGCATTTTTATTACTATTAACTGAAATTTTATTACGTAATACAGTTTTCAGAAAATCGCCATAATACAATAAAGTATTCAAATTCAAATAGTTTTTGATATAAAAAAATTTAGTAATAAATTCTGATTTATATAACAATGTTCAGATTTGCACATCCCGAATATCTTTATTTTTTATTTTTCATACCTTTACTAATAGGGGTATTCATCTATAATATTCATAAAAAGAAACAAAATATACGCCTATTTGGCAATCCGGAATTACTTGCCGAACTTATGCCAAATGTTTCCCATGTACGTCCGCATATAAAGTTTTGGATACAAATAACTGTCATAATACTAATGGTAGTAGTGTTAGCTCAACCACAGTTTGGTACCAAAATGGAAGAGGTAAAACGTAAAGGAATTGAAGTGATAATAGCGCTCGATGTATCAAATTCAATGATGGCGCAAGATATTTTGCCAAACCGACTCGAAAAAGCCAAGCAGGTACTTGCCAAACTTGTTGATGATATGAAGAACGATAAAGTGGGTCTGATAGTGTTTGCCGGTGATGCATATACCCAGTTACCGATAACAGCCGATTATATTTCTGCGAAAATGTTTCTTTCAACCATATCGCCACAACTTGTACCCCGTCAGGGGACAGCGATTGGTTCTGCTATCGATTTATCGATCCGATCATTTGGTAAAAAGAGCGAAACTAAACGTGCGATAATTCTCATTACCGATGGTGAAAATCATGAAGACGATGCAATAGGAGCAGCTAAACTTGCTGTGGGTGAAGGCATTAGTGTACATGTAATTGGTATGGGGAAACCAGAAGGAGCACCAATTCCTATTGAAGGAACCATGAGTTTCTGGAAAGATAAGAGTGGAAACGTTGTTGTATCAAAACTAAACGAATCAATGTGTCGCGATATAGCAGCTGCCGGCAATGGTGTTTATGTAAGGGCAGATTATTCCAACAGTGCGTACAAAATGGTGAGTAAAGAACTGGATAAACTTGCAAAATCCGATTTGTCTTCACAAGTGTTTTCTGATTACAACGAACAATTTCAATCTTTCGCCATGCTTGCATTGATCCTGCTTTTTATTGAATTATATGTATTCGAACGCAAGAACAAACGTCTTAGCAGACTTAAAATTTTTGATTTAAAAGAAAAATTGATAAAAAACTAAGCACTTTTTGAAAATATGCTGAAAAATAAGTCATTACTGAAATACTTTGTAATCATAAATTTAATTTTATGTAACATCGTTTATGCATCAGCCCAAACAGAAAGTAATGATGTGAGAGCCGGTAATAAACAGTACAAAGCCGGAAAATTTACTGATGCCGAAGTATCGTACCGCAAAGGATTATTAAAAAACAATAAATCCTTTGAAGCTAACTATAACCTTGGCAATGCACTTTTTCGGCAGGGCAAATATACCGATGCGCTTGAACAATATCAGAATGCAATAGCCTTACACAAAGATGACAAAACAAAACTTGCAGCAGCCCTTCATAATACGGGGAATGCACTTATCTCTGAAAAAAAAATTGAAGAAAGTATTCAGGCATATAAGAATGCACTGAAAGCAAATCCTTTGGATAACGATACAAGATATAATCTCGCATATGCACAAAGTTTGTTAAAAAAACAACAGCAACAAAAAAATCAGGATAATAAGAACAATCAGAATCAAAATAAGGAACAGGAAAAACCCGAGCAACAACCCCAACCTCAGCAGCCAAAAATGTCGAAAGAAAATGCTCAACAAATTCTCCAGGCTTTAGAACAGGATGAAAAAAACACAATGGAAAAAGCTAAAAAGCAAGCAATAAAAGGTAGAAAAAGTGCAGAAAAAGATTGGTAATAAAATTAAGGTTTAAAATTTCAAAGTTTCAGGGTTTTATGTTTCATTAATTTTTCAAAACTCCTAATTAATTATTTTCGTTACTCTTTGTTCAAACAATTATATAAAAATGAAACTAAGAATTATAACTTTCATATTATTAGTAACCGGAGTAATACCGTTGCTGGCCGATGAACCTGTTCGCTTTACAGCATCAGCGCCTTCAACAGTTATTGTTGACAAACCATTTCAGTTGGTTTATACTGTTAATGCCACAGGAAAGGATTTAAGAGTACCCGAAATCAACAATTTTGAAATTCTTGCAGGACCTTTTGAATCTCGCAGTTCAAGCTATCAAGTTATAAATGGTAAAGCTACTTCTTCGGTTTCAATATCTTATACATACACACTACTAGCTTCCAAAACAGGAACATTCACTATATCTCCTGCAAGTATTATTGTAGGCGGAGATAAATACACAACCAACACCTTAACAATTAAAGTTTTACCTGCCGATGATTCTTCTGCAACAAAGCAAAATCAGCAATCCCAGTCTTCCGGAGGTTCATCAAAATCTGTTTCCGACGATGAAGTCTTTATTCGTACATCCTTATCAAAGGCTGATATATATGAACAAGAAGCTGTATTACTCACTTATAAGTTATATACATTGGTCGATGTAGTAAGTGTAAATAACAAGAAAATGCCTGATTTTCAAGGA
This sequence comes from uncultured Paludibacter sp., assembly GCA_964396515.1. GTDB lineage: Bacteria > Bacteroidota > Bacteroidia > Bacteroidales > Paludibacteraceae > Paludibacter. The sequence goes on along the minus strand of CAYNGF010000011.1, from coordinate 37,763 downwards.
TTTTTAAAACAAGATATTGAACAGGCGCAAAATAAACAATTTTCATACGAAAATTATAACGGTCGGAATTACGGAACTGTAGTTCTTTATCAAGTATTACTTTATCCACAACGATCGGGCGAAATTATGATTGACCGTGCTAACTTTGAAGCTATAATACGTGTTCAAAACCGAGCTGCTATACGTAGTATTTTTGACGATTTTTTTGACTCCTATACCAACGTTTCACGTACAATCTTGGCTCCATCAGCTCGTATTAATGTAAAAGCTTTACCTGCAGGAAAACCGGCTACTTTCAGTGGAACGGTTGGTAATTTTACACTGAGCAGTACAATATCTTCTCAAAAAGTAAGTGCAAATGATGCAATTACATTGAAAGTTGTAATTTCAGGAAATGGAAATATGAAGTTGATAAAAAATCCTGATATTAAGTTCCCTGATGGTTTTGATGTTTATGATCCTAAAGTTGTGAATAATTTTAAAACTACAGCAAATGGCATATCAGGAACTAAAACAATTGAATATATGGTTATACCACGTCATCAGGGTAAATACAGTATTCCTTCGGCTGAATTTTCATATTTTGATATTCAAAGTAAATCATATAAAACACTTCGTACTCCCGATTATAATATTGAAGTGCTTAAAGGAAGTGGTTCCGACAATCAGATTGTATCCGGAAATTTCACAGGGAAAGAAGATATTAAACAACTTGGAAAGGATATTCGATACATTTTTACCGGAAATGTCCGTTTTACTAAAACATCCAGGTTTATCTTCGGTTCAACGTTTGGATGGCTGCTTTATTTAATACCTTTACTTATATCACTAATTTTATTTTTTATTTTCCGTAAAACCATCAGAGATAATGCCAATATCGAGTACGTGAAAAATAAAAAAGCAAACAAGGTGGCAGTAAAAAGACTGAAACATGCAGGAAAGTTATTAAATGAAGGGAAAAAAGAGAGTTTCTACGAAGAAGTGCTGAAAGCTGTATGGACATACTTAAGCGATAAGTTAAACATACCTGTTGCTATGCTTAATAAAGGGAATGTTGAAACTGAATTAAGCAGAAAAAATGTAAATGTCGAATTAATAAATCAACTTATCGAAATACTAAATACATGTGAATTTGCACGTTATGCACCTTCAAGTGGACAAGCAGAAATGGGAAATCTTTACAACGATACCATAAAAGTGATTAGTAATCTTGAAGATGTACTTAATAAAAGATAAATCTTTTAAAATCATAAGGCAATGAAAAAAGGTAATTTAAGATATTATATTTTTTTTATTATAACCATTTTAATTGGGGCAATACCTCTTACTGCTCAAGATGATTTTGCAAAAGCAGCTAATCTTTACAAAAATAATGATTATAAAGCAGCTGTTGAGATTTATAAATCTGTAATAAAGTCGAAGGGAGAATCCGCAGAACTTTACTATAATATAGGAAACTGTTATTATAAAATGAATGAAATCGCTCTTTCAATTTTGAATTATGAAAGAGCTCTTAGAATCAGACCTAATTTCGATGATGCTAAAAATAATCTCGAACTTGCCAAAACGAAAGTTATCGATAATATTGTTCAATCACCGGATTTTTTTATAAAAGAATGGGTTGATAGGCTTGTAAGAATACTTCATTCTGATAGTTGGTTTTATATAAGTGTAGTTTTATTCATTTTATCCTTGCTTTCAGTTTTTCTATTTTTATTTTCACGAAGTCGTTCGGTGCGAAAATCTTCTTTTTACGCAGGAGTTCTAACACTTTCATTTTGTGTTGTAACTTTTGTTTTTTCAGGTATAAGAAAGAAACAAATGCTTAACCACAAAGAAGCAATTATTATGACCGGAGTTGTAATAGTAAAAAGTTCCCCAGATCGCAGTGGTACTGATCTTTTCCAGTTGCACGAAGGTACAAAAGTAAAAGTAAAAAGTTCACTTGGAGAATGGAGTGAAATTACAATAGGAAATGGAGATAAAGGTTGGATAGAAACAAATACCATAGAAATTATTTAACGAATAAATGATGGAAATTATTGAAGTATTAGAATATGCAGATAAGTCTTTGTTTTTTACATTGAATGGTTTGCATAATCCGTATTTTGATAATTTCATGTTTTTATATAGTGAAAAATTTATTTGGATACCTTTTTATCTTGCTGTAATTTATCAGATTATAAAATTATCAGGACGTAAATCGTTATGGATAATCCTGAGTCTGATAATTGCAGTAACTATTGCGGATTTGGTTTCTTCTGCTCTGATTAAAGAACTTGTACAACGTTTGCGACCTTCGCGCGATGAATCCTTAGGAGAATTAGTACATATTGTTAATGGATATCGAGGAGGAAAATACGGATTCGTCTCTTCGCATGCTGCAAATGCAATGGGTTTTGCTGTCCTAACATCGTTACTTTTCAGAAACCGTATTTTTTCAATTTCAGTATTTTTTTGGGCCTTAATAACGGGTTATTCCCGTATTTATCTTGGAGTTCACTATCCCGGAGATATTATTGGGGGTTTTATTGTTGGGATCTTCGCCGGTTTACTTTGTTTTAATTTGCTTAAATATTTTACTAAAGAAAACGCTGATTTAAAATTATCTGCACCTGGTATTCCGTTTTATGTATTGTTACTTAACGTGGCAGTAATAGTTGTTTATGGGTTTATTGGTTGAACTCAGTAGTTAAAAATATTTCCTGTTTTTCTTATCGTAACCATACCTCCAAAGGAATTTCCGAATAAAGTTCCAAAATCAGCTCCCAACGAAAATTTTGCTTCTATCGCTCCGAGTTTCTGAAATTTTTTATTTATCTCCAATAATAAAGAAGTGTTTGGTTTCATTTCAAAAAAGCGTTTTGTATATGAACCATAATTTTTTGTATATGTAGTAAGTAATTTATAATCGTAACCATTTATGTTTCCTTCAAATCCAAAATGGTGTGCTGTTACTCTTGAATTTAAAACACTGAAATTACCGCCTGCATAATTTTCATTATAAACAGGTGAAGTAATTAGCGGAGTTCCCAAAGTTCTGCCACGGTATGTCCAACCAGTCAAGTATATACCATTATAAAAATACAAGTCGTTACCACCATAAATTACACCATCTTTATCATGAAATGGACCCGATTGATCGCTGGTGCTAATATATTCATATAAAAAACCTTTCAGATAAGGAAAATCTTTGTTCTTTATCGATAAACCCCATATCCCGTCGGGAATATTCATTGTATTCCAAAGCAAAATTAGCGGTCCGTCTTCTGAAAGATTTTGCCAGTATCCATCAATTTTAAAATTTCCAACATACCCTTCCACCTTAAGACTTTGCGATACAAGGTGATTCCCTAGGGCATTAATTTTTTCAGATTGAACAGACTCCATACCTCCACCCTGGCCAAAAAAAACTTTTTTAAAGTTTGAAAAATTTGCTTTCGTTGTAGTTCCATCCGGAAAACTTCCACCCCACTGTACAGAATGATCAAGACCAAATTCGAACCACAACCGATAATCAGGATATTTAATACGTAAATAAAGATATTTATGATGATAAAGCATATTTTGCACATATACATTATCGTTGAACCAACCATGCGAAAGTCCGCCTTTTATTTCAATATCGTTGGCATTTGGAAGGGGTTTAAATCTTTCGATGTGCAACGAAACCTTAGGTATGGGTGCTGCATTTTGTGAATACATAAAACCTCCTGCAGATAATGTGGAGTCCTGATTTCCAAGAATTTCTTCTTTAAAACCACCGGAAAAGGTAAAAAGCCAAACTTTTATACCACCATATAATTCATGAAGATAAACATTTTTTTTAAAATTGTCAGCATGCGAAACAGCATTTATCAGAAATTTATAATCCACAATACGTTGAGAATCTCCGAAATCTTTTAATATTTTTACTGCTGCTAATGTATTGGATGGAGCTGTAGAAATCAAACCATAGTTGCGTGCACCAAACCAGAAAGGAGCATACTTTCCTGTAGATGTAAGTGAAGTTAAAGAAACATCGTATTTTAGGGTATCGGTTTGTGCAATAGTAAATACAACTGACAAGGAAAATATAAACAGGAGTATATATTTTTTTTGTATCATCACTTAGAAAAATATTTTTATCGATATTTTAACTACGGTTCAAAACACCACAAATCATTCATCAACTCAAAATCATCGTCACCTAAACCTATATAAGCTTTGTTAGCAATAACAAATGAAATAGCGTTTTCTCTACCTTTTGCTGGTAAATTACCACGTTTATGCCATCGGTTTTTCGATGGATTATATTCAATGATATCAGATTTTAGATGTCCACCTGTATGTTCACCCCCAAAATTACGACCAGTAGACACAAAAAGTCTTCCGTTAATATTAATTGCAACTGCATTTTCTCTTCCACTATCTGGCATACTACGTCTTTTTTTCCATTCGTCACTCTCGGGAAGATATTCCCACCAGTCATTTAAATCAAAAATGTCGAATCCTGTTCCAAAGAAAATTCTATTTCCATCAGTGCATGCAACAGGACCTGATCGAGCTTCAGCGGGAATGTTTGTAAGTTTTCGCCACGAATTGTTTTTCGGATTATAAGAATAAAATTCGGAGGTAAACATTAATCCTTCATAACCGGAGCCAATATAAATCAGTCCGTTATAAACAAAACTGAAATTTGATATACGTCCTATTCCAGGATAAGCTGATTTAACTTTCCATTCATCAGTTTCAGGATCATACATCCACCAATCATTCAGATACGCATCTGGTTGGAATATCCCTTCGTTAGGATTATATCCTAAACCAACGTATGCTTTACCATCTACTACTGCTGCGGTGGCTCGAACACGCGCTTTCCCCGGAAAATTGTTCTTTTGCGTCCATGTGTCTTTTTCAGGATTGTATTCCCATACATCATTTACAGGATTACTGAATAAAGTAGTTCTTCCCAAAGCTACGTAACCTTTACCATTAAGGCTAAAACTTACCGCAGATGCTCTTCCTCCCGGAGGGAAAGAGGCAAGTTGCTTAAATTCGATTTTTTTGTAGGGATTGTCGGGATTTTCACTACAACTTACAAGCGTCCCTATTAAAATGAAATATGTTAGTGCTTTTAGATAATTGAACATGAGCAATCTCATTGCTTTTATAGATTATAGAATCAAGTTGACAATAATAAATTTTTCACATACGAACTTCTATACCATTCTTTTTTAGATATTTTTTTAACTCAGGAATTTCAATTTCTTTATAGTGAAAAATACTCGCGGCAAGAGCTGCATCAGCTTTACCTTCGCGAAAAACCTCAGTGAAATGTTCCATTGTTCCTGCACCACCGCTGGCTATAACGGGTACATTCACCAATTCGGATATTTTTCTGGTAATATCAATTGCAAAACCGCTTTTTGTACCATCGTGATTCATTGAAGTTAGTAAAATTTCTCCTGCTCCTAACTCTACAGCCTGATTTGCCCAAATTGTTGTTTTAATGTCTGTAGGTATTCTGCCGCCATTCAGAAAAACATACCAATCGTTGTTGACAAACTTAGTATCGATGGCTAAAACTACACACTGACTTCCAAACTGCGATGCCATTTCACTTATTAATTTAGGGTTACGAACGGCAGCCGTATTTACAGATACCTTATCAGCCCCCGATGAAAGTAAAACTGAAACATCGTTAACGTCAGAAATTCCACCACCCACTGTAAAAGGGATATTTACATGTTTTGCAATGCGATTTACAAGTTCTGCAAATGTTTTACGCTTTTCGTTGGTAGCTGTAATATCCAAAAAAACCAACTCATCGGCACCCATTTCTGCATATAATGCACCAAGTTCCACCGGATCGCCAACATCTTTTATGTTTAAGAAGTTTATTCCTTTAACCGTTTTCCCATCTTTAACATCAAGACATGGGATAATTCTTTTCGCTAACAATTTCTTATCTTTTTTTATTTGTTACAGGTTTGGCAATTTTTAAATTATAACCTACATAAAAGTTGCTCGTACATTTATGACTGTAGTTTTTTAAGTGCCAATAACCAAAGCCGATTTATCATTATTCCAACCACCCAAAGTAATATTTTCAACTGAATTTACAAGACTTCTGTTGTATGGTCGCTCAACTTTTATATAATTTTCAGTGAATCCGAACATATTTTCTCCGTGATGCCGACCTTCCCAAAGAACACGCAATGTTTTACCTATTTGTTTTTCGTAAAACGAGTACGTTTTTCGGTCAGACAAAGCATGAAGTACATCACTACGCCGTTTTCTTTCCTGATTTGAAACTATATAGTCCACATCGAGCATTTTAGTACCCGAACGCTCAGAGTAAGTAAAAACATGTAATTGAGAAATATCTAAAGAAGTAATAAATTTACATGATTCTTCAAAAAGTTCATCAGTTTCTCCACGGACACCTGTAATAACATCAACACCAATAAATGCATCCGGTAAAACTTTACGAATTACTTCTGTTTTGTGTCTAAAGAGTTCCCGGTCATACTTTCGCTTCATAATTTTCAAAACCTCGTTAGTTCCTGATTGGAGAGGTATATGAAAATGTGGCATAAAATGTTTACTTTCAGCTACAAAATGTATTATTTCGTCGGTAAGCAAATTAGGCTCTATTGAAGATATTCTGAACCGAACTTCTGATTCAATATTGTCAAGTTCTTTAATTAATCCGAAGAAATCTTCACCGGTGTTTTTCCCGAAATCGCCAATATTTACACCGGTCAAAACTATTTCTTTTGCACCATCATGAATAGCTTGTTTAGCAGCATTTACTGTTTCTGCAATCGTAGCATTTCTGCTTTTTCCTCTAGCAAAAGGTATAGTACAATAGGTACAATAATAATCACAACCATCCTGCACTTTTAGAAATGTTCGGGTACGATCATCTTTAGAACTTGAAGGTTTGAATTCAGTAACCTTGTTAATTTTTGTGTTTCCAATAATATTTTCTCCTGTCTGGAAAAATCTATCGAGATATTCCTGAACTTCAAACTTTTCGTTGGCCCCAAGAACCAGATTTACACCCTTTATTTTAGATATTTCTTCGGGCTTGAGTTGGGCGTAACATCCTATTACTACAATAGCTGCGTTTGGATGCAATCTGTGAATTCTGTTAATTGCCTGTCTGCTTTTACGATCTGCAGTATCAGTAACACTACATGTATTAATTATGCAAACATCTGCTTGTTCGCCGGGTGATGTTTTTACGTATCCGTAATCACGTAATTGTTTACCTATTGATGACGTTTCGGCAAAATTTAATTTACATCCTAAAGTGTGAAATGCTACTTTTTTCTTATTGAAAACTGAACGGTCTATCATCTGAAAAAATTGAGTTACAAAGATAATTAAAAATTGTAAGATGCATGAATTAACATCAAAAGCAACCTAAGTGTTCATTTAGTTTCAATGCCTATTGCTGTTATTTAATTAGCATAGCCCTTAACTCAAATAATCTTTTTGTTGATAACCTGAATTTTTGTAACTTTGCATTCCAAAAATTTAAACTCCTTTGCCCTGAGGAGTTTTTTAATTATTAATGCATATTATTCCCCTTACGGGCAGGGGAATACCTACTATTATGTTCGAATCATTAAGCGAAAGACTTGAGAGGTCGTTTAAAATACTGAAAGGTGAAGGAAAAATCACCGAAATAAATGTGGCCGAAACCCTTAAAGATGTGCGCAAAGCGCTATTAGACGCTGACGTTAACTACAAAACAGCCAAAACATTTACTGATACCGTCAAGGAGAAAGCAATAGGACAAAATGTGCTTACTGCCATCAAACCACAACAGTTAATGGTAAAAATTGTGCACGACGAACTGGCTATGCTTATGGGTGGCCAGAGTGTAGATATAAACCTCAAAGGCAATCCTGCAGTAATTTTAATGTCCGGTTTACAGGGTTCAGGTAAAACAACATTCTCAGGGAAATTAGCCAACCTGCTGAAAAACAAACGAAACAAAAAACCATTACTTGTGGCTTGCGATGTGTATCGTCCGGCAGCCATTGAACAACTTAAAGTATTGGGCGAGCAACTTGGGGTACCGGTATTTTCTCAACCGGAAAACAAAAATCCGGTAGCTATTGCTCAAGCAGCTGTAAAACATGCAAAAGATTTCGGACACGATGTGTTGATTGTCGATACAGCCGGTCGTTTGGCTGTTGACGAAATGATGATGACCGAAATTGCAGCTATCAAAAAAGCCATTCAACCTCAGGAAATCCTCTTTGTGGTTGATTCAATGACCGGTCAGGATGCAGTAAACACTGCCAAAGAATTCAACGACCGTCTTGATTTTGATGGAGTTATACTCACCAAACTCGATGGCGACACACGTGGTGGAGCTGCACTTTCCATTCGTTCAGTTGTAAACAAACCCATAAAATTTGTGGGTACCGGCGAAAAAATGGATGCACTCGATGTGTTTTATCCCGAACGTATGGCCGACCGTATTCTCGGAATGGGTGATATTGTATCCTTGGTTGAGCGCGCACAGGAACAATACGATGAAGAAGAAGCGCGTCGCTTGCAGAAAAAAATTGCTAAAAACCAGTTTGACTTCAACGATTTCCTTTCGCAAATTGCCCAAATTAAAAAGATGGGCAACATCAAAGACCTCGCAGCTATGATTCCAGGGATGGGCAAAGCGCTCAAAGATGTAGATATTGATGAAAATGCCTTTAAAGGCATCGAAGCCATTATTCATTCCATGACTCCAAAAGAACGTGAAAATCCATCGTTGTTAAACGGAAGTCGAAAGAATCGTATTGCCAAAGGTAGTGGAACTTCTATTGTAGAAGTAAACAGACTGTTGAAACAATTTGAACAAACCAGCAAAATGATGCGCATGGCTACTATGCAGCAAGGAAAATTGAAAACAGGAAAAAGAAGATAATAAGCTAATATGCCAATTATTAAATATGCCAATCAGATAATTATTTATCTTCATTGAAACATTATAACATTGACACATTGGCTAATTGGCACATTGACACAATTTAAAAAATTATGTACAAAATCATTGATGGCAAAGCCATTTCTGAACAGATTAAAAAAGAAATCGCAGCTGAAGTAGAAGCAATGGTAGCTGAAGGGAAAAGGCGTCCACATTTGGCTGTGATTATTGTAGGGCACGATGGTGGTAGCGAAACCTATGTAGCACATAAAGTAAAATCGTGTGAGCAGGTGGGTTTTATATCAACAAAAATTGCATTTGAAGATACAGTTACCGAAACAGAATTACTATCAAAAATCGACGAACTGAACAAAAATCCTGAATTGGATGGTTTTATTGTTCAACTTCCTTTACCCAAACACATTTCGGAGCAAAAAGTGATTGAAGCCATTGACCATCGAAAAGATGTGGATGGTTTTCATCCTATCAATGTGGGGCGTATGTCAATAGGATTGCCTTGTTATGTCTCAGCTACGCCTGCCGGAATTATCGAATTACTTCGCCGTTATGAAATTCCAACTTCAGGGAAAAACTGTGTAGTAATTGGTCGTAGTAATATTGTAGGAAAACCAATCGCTTCATTAATGATGCAAAAAGGCTATCCCGGCGATGCCACAGTTACTGTATGTCACAGCCGCACCAGAAATCTGAAAGAAATCTGTCTGCAGGCTGACATTATCATTGCTGCACTTGGGCAACCAGAGTTTTTGAAAGGTGATATGGTGAAAGAAGGTGCAGTAATTATCGATGTGGGTACAACCCGTGTTCCTTCCACCGAAACAAAATCGGGCTTCAAACTTAAAGGCGATGTTGCTTTTGATGAAGTAGCACCAAAAGCATCATATATTACTCCTGTCCCCGGTGGTGTAGGTCCTATGACTATAATCTCGCTCCTTAAAAACACTTTGCTTGCGGCAAAGGGCGAAATTTATTAATTTATAACTATACCATTTACCATTTACTATTTAAACCATATACCAAAATGGTAAATAGTAGATGACTAAATAGTAAATGATTCAATGGCTTTATTCTACTGTCCGAATATATCCAATGCGTGTGTTCTTCCCGAAGAAGAATCACAACATGCAGTTAAAGTTTTAAGATTGCAAGCAGGCGAGAGCATTATTATCATTGATGGAAAAGGCGGATATTACGAAGCTGAAATTACACTTCCGCACCAGAAACACTGTGAGTTTCGTATCGTTAAAGCTACACAAAACATTGGGAAACGCAATTATCGCCTGCACATAGCCATTGCTCCCACCAAAAATATTGAGCGTTTTGAGTGGTTTATCGAAAAAGCCACCGAAATCGGTATTGATGAGATCACACCGCTGCTATGTCGTTTTTCCGAACGCAAGAATATTAAAAACGAACGTCTTGAAAAAATCATCATATCGGCAGCTAAACAATCGAAAACAGCATACTTTCCTGTTCTAAATCCACTTACTCCATTTAATCAGCTTATCAAAACTGTTAAAGCAGAAAACCGCTACATTGCCCATTGTTATGAACAGAACAAAAAACAGCTTAATACCATTCTTAAAGGGCAAAAAGACATATTGATACTGATAGGTCCGGAAGGTGACTTTAGTATGGAAGAAGTTGAAAATGCCATATCTGAGGGATTTTTTCCCGTAACTTTAGGCGAAAGTCGCCTCCGTACTGAAACTGCGGGAGTAGTTGCATGTGTTACTGTCCAACTGAGTATATAAAATTACTATACTATTCTTTTCTACTAACTTCTAATACTCTTCATACTTCAATGATTTTCTATATTCTTTATCGAAGAATTTTTGCACAATACTATTATTTTATTTGGTTGAAATACAGACATTATTAATGTAGTTTAGTAAATGTTATATTACTAAATAGATTAATAACATGAATTTAAAATTTTTAAACTTGATTTTTTTCAAAAAAGCATTAATTTTGTCAGTATTATGTCATTTTTTCAGTACGACTTCTAAATATTTATGCAACCATCAGAAATACAGGCAGTAAAGCAACGGTTTGGAATAATCGGGACATCGGAACTTCTGAATCGTGCTATTGATATAGCAGTACAAGTAGCCCCAACCGATTTATCGGTGCTTATTACAGGCGAAAGCGGTGTCGGCAAGGAAAATTTTCCACAAATTATTCATTATTACAGTCACCGAAAACATGGCCCATACATTGCAGTAAACTGCGGTGCAATACCTGAAGGTACTATCGATTCTGAACTATTCGGGCACGAAAAGGGCTCTTTTACCGGAGCTACCGCTGATCGTAAAGGGTATTTTGAAGTAGCCGATGGTGGTACTATTTTTTTAGACGAAGTAGGTGAATTACCCCTTTCCACTCAAGTGAGATTGTTAAGAGTGCTCGAAACAGGAGAGTTTATAAAAGTCGGTTCATCAAAAACACAAAAAACAAATGTAAGAGTAGTTGCTGCCACAAATCTGAATATGATGCAGGCTACACACGATGGTAAATTTCGGGAAGATTTATATTATCGTCTTAATACTGTACCTATTCATGTTCCTTCACTCAGAGAACGTAAAGAAGATATAGTGCTTTTATTCAGGAAATTTGCTTCTGATTTTTCTGAAAAATACCGCATGCCGCCCGTGAGACTTACCGATGATGCTAAGGTTTTACTTACAAATTATTACTGGAATGGGAATGTGCGCCAGCTTAAAAATATTACTGAACAAATCTCTGTAATTGAGCAACAAAGAGAAATCAATGCACATATTTTAAATCAATACCTTCCTAAAAACGAAATGGAGCGTTTGCCTGCCTTACTGCATTCTACTGCTTCGGACGCAAAATCGTTTAACAGTGAAAGAGAAATTCTTTATCAGGTACTTTTTGATATGAAAAAAGATATGAATGACCTGAAAAAGCTTGTGAACGAAATTATGGCAGGACAATATACAAATGAACATAAATCAGATAATGTTTTTAAATCCAATATTATCAATCATTCTGATAATATAATAACACCATCTGTAAATAATGATTTTTTCGATAAACCACGCGAAAAACAAATTAGAAACATCGATGATGCAGAAATAATACAAGATGACGACTTGGAAAATTATGAAATTGCCGAAACCAAAACACTGAGTTTAACGGATATGGAACGACAAATGATTAAATCGGCACTTGATAAACATAAGGGTAAACGTAAAGCCGCTGCTGAAGAACTACGTATTTCAGAAAGAACACTTTATCGTAAAATCAAGGAATATGGAATTGAATGAGTTACTAAAAAAACAAGTACTGATTCTTAAGAAGACATTAATTCTTTTGCTTTTGATTCAGTTATCTTCCTGTTCAATATCCTACAAATTTAACGGAGCTTCCATCGATTATTCAAAAACCCGTTCAATATCTATAGCTGACTTCACAAACACAGCTGAGTTGGTATATGCGCCACTTGCACAGGAATTTTCCGAAAGTCTCAGAGATACATACACCAAACAAACACGTTTACAATTACTTAAACGTGGAGGCGATTTACATCTCGAAGGTGAAATTACAGGTTATCAACTTACGCCATTAGCTATCAGTGCCGACACATATGCTTCACAAACGAAACTTACAGTAACAATCAATGTACGCTTCACTAACAAAAAAATCCCTGATGAAGATTTTGAAAAAAGTTATTCGGCTTTCAGAACATTTGACAGCAATACATTATTCACAACAATTCAGGATGAATTATTAAAATTAATTATCGAAGATATTACTGATAATATTTATAATGATACAGTTGCCAAATGGTAATATTATTTTTAAAGAGCAAGCCAAGAAGCAAGTAGGCGAAGATACGAGGAAACGAGTAGACAAGTTAACATAGTATAAAAGGGTTACAATTTACAAACGCAATTCTTATTCACCAAAAGTGAAAACCAAAATTCAAAAAAATATAAATCGTAAATCTAAACATGACCAAAGAAGAATTTTTACATATTGTAAAAAATCCGCTTACTGTTACATCTTCTAATGTTTCGGAACTGAAAGAATTGACGGTTTACTACCCTTTTTTTGCTCAGGCACAGATTCTTTATGCCAAAAGTTTAATATTGGCTGAAAATGTTCACGCTGAACATCAATTAAAGCTTGCCTCCATATACTGCAATGACAAACACTGGTTTTATTATTTTATTTATCCCGAGAAAAAACCATTGGGTGAAAGTCAACAACATGAACGAATTTCACGTTATAGCGGCAGTTATTTTGATATTATTGAAAATGCAGGTTCAAACGAAGAAGAAATAAAAGTTTCATTAAAAAATCTGGCAGAGCGACTTAAGCAAGCGCGTCAAATGGTGCAACATGAAAATGAAGAAACTACACCACCCAAAAATGTAAACCCCGCAAAAAAATCAGTAAAAGTTGAATTCTCTCTTCCGGATTACTATGCCAATGAATTTAAAAATGAAGAAATTACAGAGGAACAGGCTAAAAGATATATCAAAGACAGAAAATATGCTGAAGCAATAGAAATATTGAAGAAGCTAAATTTGATTAATCCGAAAAAAAGTGTTTACTTTGCAGACCAAATTCGATTTTTAGAAAAAGTTATAGCAAACCAAAAAAAATAACCAATATATGTACGTTTTATTAACAATTCTTATTGTACTTGCTTCAATTTTATTGACTTTACTTGTTTTAGTTCAAAACTCCAAAGGTGGAGGTCTTGCTGCCGGTTTTACATCATCGAATCAGATTATGGGAGTTCGTAAAACCACCGATTTTCTCGAAAAAGCTACGTGGTCGCTGGCTGCTTTTATAATTGTATTGTCAATAGCAACCGTTGCTTTCGATAATACCGGCGCCAAAGTAAACGAATCTGAAGTTAAAGATCAATTCCAGGGAACCAAACAAGCTGAACCTGGAGTAGTTGCTCCTGGATTTGGAGAAACACCTGCTGAAAATCAAACACAAGAAACTGAAAACACTCCTAAACAATAGTTTTCTTGTTAATAATGAGGTTTAAAGTATTAAACCTTTTTATAACAATGTATTCATTTCTTTTAAAGCGTATCAAGTCTTTTTTTTAAAGTTTGATACGCTTTGTTTTTAAAAAAATTATTAGGATGCATCTCATTGATTTTGTTGACTATTTAGGAACACTTGCCTTTGCCGTCAGTGGAATTCGTTTGGCTTCAGCCAAGAAATTTGATCTTTTCGGAGCTTATGTAATAGGTTTAATAACGGCAATTGGAGGCGGAACAACGCGCGATTTACTGCTCGATATTACTCCATTTTGGATGTTACAACCTTCCTACCTGATTGTTACCGGTGTTGCCTTGTTAGTCGTAATGGCTTTTGGCAAATATCTTATCAAGCTCACAAATACGTTTTTTATTTTTGATGCTATCGGACTGGGTTTGTTTGTGGTAGTGGGAATTGAAAAAACACTTACACTTGGTTTCCCTTTTTGGGTTGCAATTGTAATGGGTATGATAACCGGAACCGTAGGTGGAATTTTACGTGATATACTTATAAATGAAGTTCCTCTGATTTTTCGTAAAGATATTTACGCACTTGCTTGTGTTTTTGGTGGTATTATCTATTTAGTTTGTTATAATTTAAAGGTAAACATTGAGTTAACTCAACTTTTATCAGCCATAGCAGTTATTTTAATTCGTGTAATTGCAGTAAAATATCATCTTGGTTTGCCGGTTTTAAAAGGTGGTAACAACCATAAGCAATAATATTTTAAAATTTTACAATAATGTTACAAATTGACGATACAATAATAAGCTTTGATATATTTGAAAAACGTTTTGTCTGCGATTTACAAGCATGCAAAGGTATGTGTTGTATTGAAGGAGATTCGGGTGCACCACTCTTTTATGCTGAAATTGATAAACTTAGCGAGATTTTACCAGTCATTTGGGACGATTTATCTAATGAAGCGAAGAATGTAATCAATAATCAGGGAGTATTTTATATCGATCAGGAGGGTGAACCGGTAACATCTATTGTAAACGGACGTGAATGTGTATTTACATATACCGATAAAAATGGAATATGTAAATGTGCCATCGAAAAAGCGTATAATGAAGGAAAAACAGATTTTCAAAAGCCTGTTTCGTGCCATTTATATCCGATAAGAATTCAAAAATTTAACGATTTCTCAGCAGTAAATTATCATAAATGGGAAGTTTGTAACGATGCCTGTATATTAGGTGAAAAATTAAAAATACCTTTGTATAAATTTCTGAAAAATCCGCTCATTCGTCGTTTTGGAGAAGATTGGTACTCCCAACTCGAGATAGCTGCCAAAGAATTTGACAAAATAAAAAAACTGTAACATTTCAGAGATTGTTAAATTGTAAATCAACAAATTGTAAATATACTTATGCCTCAAGTAGAAATAATAACCATAGGTGATGAAATTCTTATCGGTCAGATTGTTGATACAAATTCAGCATGGATGGCTACAGAGCTCAATACATCAGGATTTGATATTGTGCAGATTACTTCTGTGCATGATAATGAAAGTCATATAACAACTACGCTAAACGATGCATTGCAAAGAGCAGATGTGGTTTTATTAACTGGCGGAATAGGACCCACACGCGATGATATAACAAAACTTACACTTTGTAAATTCTTTGAATGTGGTTTGGTATATAATGCGGAGGTTTACCGCGATATCGAAAATCTATTGAAATTTCGCTCCCGTGCAATGAACGAACTTACTGCCAGTCAGGCAATGGTACCCGAAAAATGTACTGTAATCCGAAATCCTGTTGGCACTGCGCCTATTACATGGTTCGAGAAAGATGGGAAAGTAATTGTTTCGATGCCCGGTGTGCCTTATGAGATGAAAAATGCTATGAGCACTGAAATAATTCCTCGTTTGAAATTAAAATTCAAAGCACCGGTAATTATTCATAAAACCGTTCAGGTTTATGGATACCCTGAATCAGCTTTAGCTATAAAGATTCAAGATTGGGAAACGGCATTACCTGAAAATATCCATTTGGCTTATTTGCCAAACTATGGCATTGTACGTTTGCGTCTAAGTGGAAGTTCTGAAGATTCGCTTGCTTTGGAGTTTGCAATGAATCAACAGGTTGAGTTACTTAAACAAATACTCGGCGATGCTGTAATTACAACTACTGATGAACCAATTGAGGCATTAATCGGTAAAATGTTGACAGAAAAGAAACTGAAACTTGCTACAGCCGAAAGTTGTACAGGTGGAAATATTGCTCACATATTAACAACAATACCGGGAAGTTCAGAATATTTTTCGGGTGGTGTTATCGCTTATTCAAACAGTGTTAAGGTAAATATACTTGGTGTTTCATCTGCTGACCTGACAGCTTATGGAGCAGTAAGTAAACTTGTGGCAGAACAAATGGCAGAGGGAATTAAAAGAATAACCGGAACGGATATTTCAGTAAGCACAACCGGCATTGCAGGCCCTTCAGGAGGTACACTTGAAAAACCGGTTGGAACAGTTTGGATTGCCGTTAGCTACAAAAATCAAACATTTAGTCGTGAATTTAGATTTAACGGTACACGACAGATAATCATAGAAAGAACTACTCAAGCTGCTTTGCTTATGGTAAGAGAAATGCTTCTAGCTTTTTAGTAGCTTGAAAATCATTTAAAATTGCTCCTTTTCATATTTTTAAAATGTAGAAATATATCAATATAATACAGAGAAACTTTTATACAATATTGTTGATAAATTTGTGGTTCAACCACTTGTTATTTCGGAAAAAAGGTGTAATTTTGCAAACTGTTTTTGAGAAAAAATATAATCACATAAAAATAAGATATTCAGATGTCAAAAATTTGTCAAATTACCGGTAAAAGTGCAATGCGAGGAAACAATGTTTCGCACTCCAAACGCCGTACAAAAAGAACTTTTGAAGTGAATTTGTTCACCAAGAAATTTTACTGGGTTGAGCAGGACACGTGGATCAGCCTTAGACTATCGGCTGCCGGCTTACGTACTATAAATAAATTAGGATTGGATGCTGCAATTAAAAAAGCAGCTGAAAAAGGATTTTTATACGCTTAACTGAGGAGGAACATAAACAATGGCTAAAAAAACCAAAGAAGCCCGCATACAGGTAATACTTGAATGCACAGAGCACAAAGAAAGCGGTATGCCAGGCACATCGCGTTATGTAACAGTAAAAAACAGGAAAAATACTCCCGGCAGGATGGAATTGAAAAAATACAATCCTATCCTTAGAAGAGTAACAGTACATAAAGAAATTAAATAAGGTCTGAATCATGGCAAAGAAAACGGTAGCATCTCTACAAAAAGGAGAAGGAAGATCATACGCTAAGGTTGTTAAAATGGTAAAATCACCAAAAACCGGTGCTTATATGTTTCAGGAAGAAATTGTTCATAATGACAAAGTAAAGGAACATTTATCGAAATAATAATAATTCCTTTAATAATACTATTCTTAAAAGAGGCTGTCTCATAAAGGCAGTCTCTTTTTGTACACATTGCATTATAAAATCATAATAAGAATTTGCTTTTTTATAATAAATTTTGTACACTTATAGCTTTATATCAAAGATATAAAATAGGTCAAATGCGATTTTTCAATCCACTTTGGTTGAAAAGATAACTCAAAACATACAGAAAAGTACAATAAACCAAAAAGATTTATAATTTCAATATTTAAACGAAAAGCTTGCGGGCAAAATAAGTACCGGAGAACAATTGTTAAGCTATCGATAAGTCTGTATCCACTCATAAGCACCGGCATCAGGAGCGTTATCGCCAAGTCGGGAGTTTCCTCTCAAGTCGGTAGGATAAGAAAATGCAACTGAAATGTCAGCTAACCCACGTGCAGGAGAAACCGAATCGGGTGTAAAATCAAAATAAAGATTTTTTTCGTAGTCGTAGCGCGATTGTTTAAAAACGGTATCGCGTGGCTGATACCAGCGAATGTTGCTGAACTGTACTCGTTTGTCCGGCTCCTTTCGGCGTATATAACAGTTTGTAAAAATTCCCTTGTACAAATCAGGGAAGCGAGTGGCAATGCTGAATTCGTTTTCGAGCGTGCCTGTAATTATGGAATTTCGGAAAATAGTTTCCATACGTGCACTTCGGTTCATATTCATGATGAGTAATGCCGGATTACGGTCGCGGTTAGTAGGTGCTGCCGAATTGTTTGAATAGTAATTGGCAATGGTTGTGTGAATAAATTCATGTTTTCCACCGTTGAGATAAACAGTATAACTCCCTGTGTTTGAAATTTCTGTATTTACGGCTTTTACATTCCCGTTTTGCACCGCAAGTCCGTAATAAACGAAATTATGTAACCGGCAATTCTCAATTTCAAGTTCGGGTAATGTGTTACGATCAGAGTTTATATAATATAAACCAACATAAGCACTCGTAATATTCACATGTCGCAACACATGATGTCCTCCATTCCATAGCAAATACACGCCGCCCCATTGTCCCGCCACATAATTGTAAGGCACAGGATCGAGAAATTTTATTTTATCCATTCGGTCGCCACGTAACTCAATAGGCAACTCCAAAGTTCCATCGGCAACAAGATTACCGTAAATAATAAAATTTGCATTGTTGTGAAAATAAAGCCGGGTTCCGGGATTTAAACGTAAAGTTTTTGCCGAATCGATTGCCAGGTAACCTTTTATGAGATACGGTTTAACACCTGTTAGTGTTGTATCGTTCAATATTAACTTATTGGTGAACAATTCCATATTTTGTCCGTATGCTTCAAGTCGGACACGTTGCTTGTATTTTTCAAACTCAAAAATTATGGAATCGGCAACCAACACCGGCAAGTTTGAACCTACTGGATTGATCGTAACTTCTACAAAAATATATATACTGTCGCGTGCAGGAATTTCAATATCCGTAAAGCTATTATCTTCGCTGAGCTTTCCATCTACATTGATTCGAAACAGCGAAGATTTTCCTCCGGCAATCTTGATGGAAGGTATTTTAATGCTCTTACGTGAGGGATTGAACACAAGTAATTTTTCGGTGGTACTTCCAAGTGTAGTAAATATTGTATCGAACGTCAGTGTATCTTTTGAAAAAGCAAGAGGCATACCATCGGCAGGAACAGGCATAGTATCGTCGTTGCAGGAAGTAAATGAAAGAACTCCTATTGTGAAAAGTAAAATCAGTAAAAAAAAATTTAAAAATGCAGAATGCTTGTTATTTATCGACATTGTAATCATCAAAATATTGCGAAATTGTTTTTATAAATAATGTTTTAATTGAGTTAAAAATCTTACTTTTGCAGATAATCAATTTAAAATTAACCATTATGGCAAGTCGCAGAAAGCTCAAAAAAGTAATCAACTATGTTTCATCGGAATTATTATCCGATATTTATTTTCATTGTTTGGCAACTAATAAATTCGACAGCAAAAAAGTTGAACAACTAGCGCTCGAAATTGCTGAACTAAAAACCGAATTTATCAACCGTTCGGGCAGAGTTGATGGTAAAGAAAACCCTGCTATTGTAAAAAAATACTACCGTAAACTTTATTCCGACTGGCTGAAAGCTGCTGAAGAAATTGCCGGAAAAATTAAAAATCTCTGATACTATTATTCAAAATTAAACGTCAGTGTAAGCATTCGCGATGTAAGTTTTGAAAGCACATCGGTGTATTTTTTATCGTCATCGCTCACTTTACCGGCATCGCGTTTGTTGAGTGGTACAAGTAAATCAGTAAATCCCAGGCCGAATTTTAGTTCGGGCGCCAGTTTGAAAAACGAAAAATAAATATCACAGCCCACACCTATTTCGGCAAGAACATCAAACGGTCGGAGTAATACAGGTTTTTCCTTATCTGTACCCAAGTCGATATACGCTCCACCACCCCCAATTAAATATGGTCGAAAGTTATTGTATCGTTCTGCACTGTATTTTAAGTATATAGGCAAAACAATCGGTATCGAAGGAATTGATTTTACTACTGTATCGGAGTACGTTCTACTTAAAATATCGACAGCTCGATAGGTTATGTTCCTCTCGCCAAAATGCAAGGTTGGCGTAAAGCGTGCGTTCAAATATCTGCTCAAACGAAAGTCGGTAATAATTCCGACCGAAAACCCTGGCTGCAATGTCGATACATTCGTATCGTAAATTTTCCCACCTATTACAGTATCTTTCTTCATAATACCAAAATCCATAAGGTTTGTACCGAGCGAGAATCCAAAATGAAAAAACTTGTCATCGCGGTATGGTAAATTACCTTGCGCGAACATTGGCAATGTAAAGAAAGTTAAAATTAATATTGTAAAAATTCTGATTTTCATTATGCAGATAGCTGTTATTTAAATCTGTTTGTAAAAACGAATAACAATTGAATTTATTATTTTACCTTTTGCAGTGTTTCATATTTGCCTCACTTAAAGTGGTTACATCACAGTAGTTTTCCCCTTGTTATTTCACTTTTTTTTTGCTTGTATCAACATTCTCAACTTCCATACTGCTTTTCGTAATAACTCTGATACTGACCACTTGTAACATTATCGAGCCATTCCTGGTTCTCCAGATACCAATCTACTGTTTTTTCAAGTCCTTCTTCAAACTGTAACGAAGGTTTCCATCCTAATTCTGTTTGAAGTTTTGTTGAATCGATAGCATAACGCAAATCATGTCCGGCTCTATCTTTTACAAAAGTAATCAGTTTTGCCGATGTTCCCGGTTCGCGTCCGAGTTTTCTGTCCATTATTTCACACAATTTGTAAATCAGGTCAATGTTTTTCCACTCATTGTTGCCTCCAATATTGTACGTTTCACCAATTTTCCCATTATGAAAAATTACGTCGATAGCTCGTGCATGATCGTTGACCCATAACCAATCGCGTACATTTTCCCCTTTGCCATAAACAGGAATCGGTCGATTATTCTTTATGTTGTTTATTGCCAGCGGTATCAGTTTTTCAGGAAAATGATTTGCCCCATAATTGTTCGAACAGTTTGAAATAACAACTGGCAGTCCGTAAGTATCGTGATAAGCACGCACAAAATGATCGGAAGCTGCTTTACTTGCAGAATAGGGAGAGTGTGGGTCGTATTTAGTAGTTTCAGTAAAATAAGTTCCATCAAATTCAAGTGCGCCGTAAACTTCGTCGGTCGAAACATGGTAAAAAAGCTTACCTTCCATATTGTCTTTCCAATTGTTTTTTGCAGCATTCAGCAAATTTGCAGTTCCAAAAACATTGGTACGTATAAAAGCGAGTGGATCGGTAATTGAACGATCGACATGCGATTCGGCTGCAAGATGTATAACCCCATCGAAATTATATTTTCGGAACAATTCAGTAATAAACTGCTCGTCAGTAATATCACCTTTAACAAAAGTATAGTTCGGAGTATCAGCAATATCCTTCAGATTTTCGAGATTTCCGGCATAAGTAAGTGCATCAAGATTCACAATTTGATATTCTGGATATTTCGTAACGAAAAGACGTACTACATGCGAACCAATAAAACCGGCTCCACCGGTTATTAGAATATTTTTTTTCATTTTTAAATTTGAATATATCTATGTTATTATGTGAATAAATCTATGTTATTATGTGAATAAATCTATGTTATTATGTTTTGTTTCTGTATGTAAAGAGAAAATCTTTTATACATACAATATTGCAAAAATACAGTTTTTTATTGTTCTATTGAGAACTTGTTAATAACTTTTTAAAGCATAATTCCATATTTAAACTTTAGTTTTTATATTTTTGCAAAGTGGAACAATTCTCTGAACATATCGAAAAACTGCTTGCGTACCACGATTACGTGGTTGTACCTCAGTTAGGTGGCTTCGTTACGCAAAAACAAACGGCTATTATTACTGCCGACAAAATTCTTGCCCCTCAATTATCTATCGCATTTAATCCATTAATGAAACATGCAGATGGTTTACTTGCGATTGAAATTGCTCGTTCAAGGGGAATCACTTTTCGTCGTGCTAACGAAATAATTCATGAAGAAGTTGAAAAAGTTCAGAAACAACTGAATATTGGTAAAGATTTCCTTTTGGGCAACATCGGAACGCTATCAAAAGACAAGTCTGGTAACATTCAATTTGAACCTGCTACTAAACTCTCTTTTTTACCAGGTAATTTTGCATTTAATGACTTATTTTTAACGCAGAAAACATTAATTCCACAAAAAAAAGAAAGACTTACGATTACACTACCAAGAACTAAAACCCTTCGTAATGTAGCTGCGGCTCTGCTATTGTTATTGCTTACAGGAATTTCCCAACAGGTAAATGATGTTCGAAAAACCGAATTTGCCGATCTTGTATCACTTGAGTATTTAAAAATTCCTGAAGTAACAGTTACACCCAATCCTTGTCCTGAACTGGAAATAGTGGAAAAAGACGGAGTACAAGAGGTTGTCAATACGGAAGAACTTTATCATGTAGTAGTAGCAAGTTTGCCCAAAAAAGAAATGGCATACAGATATTGCGAAGAACTTAAATCGAAAAATTACAATTGTGCACATGTTCTTGAACCTGTAAAAACTTATCGGGTTGTTATACAATCTTTTCACAAAAAGAATGAAGCTATCGAATTTATGGAAAAACTACGTAAAACCCATGAACAATTTTCTTCAGCTTGGGTACTTTGCAAGCATTAGAGTTTTAGTTGTGAGTTACAAATTACGAGTTACAAATTATTAAGTTTGGGTTTCGAGTTTCTGATTTCTTATTTCTGATTTTCCTAATAGAAAGAGATAAATTGGGTTTCATATTTTTTCGCATTACATTTTACTATCATTCATTTTTCATTCCTGTATTTTCCAATTTTCAATTTTTTCTTTGTTTTATCCTGAAAATTTACTACCTTTGCGGTCGCTTTTCGAGAAAAAGCATCAGGTATAACAATTTAAATTTTAAAAAATGCCAACTAAAATCAGATTACAACGTCACGGCCGTAAGGGATATGCTTATTATCACATCGTTATAGCCGATAGTCGTGCGCCACGTGATGGCAAGTTTATCGAACGTATTGGTTCGTACAACCCTAACACAAACCCTGCAACAGTCGATTTAAAATTTGACCGTGCTTTGTATTGGGTGCAAACAGGTGCTCAACCAACCGATACAGTACGTACAATTCTTTCACACGAAGGAGTTTTAATGAAAAAACACTTACTCGAGGGAGTTAAAAAAGGAGCTTTTGATGAAGCTGAAGCTGAAAAACGTTTTGCTGCATGGGTAACTTCAAAAACATCGAAAGTAAACAAAACAAAAGAACAACTTGCTGCCGAAAAAGAAGCCGACCGCAAAGCAAGACTGAAAGCCGAAGCTGAAGTAAACAAAGCAAGAGCTGCCGAAATCGCTAAAAAGAAAGCGGAAGCAATAGCTGCTGCTGCCGAAGCTAAAGCCGGAGCAACAGAAGCACCAGCTGCTGAAGAAGTAACTCCTGCGGCAGAATAAAAATCAGTTTAAAAATTGATATAAAAAAACCCGAGAAATTCGGGTTTTTTTATTGGTATAAGATAACATTAATAGTTACAAAGGCTACATTTTTCTGATTGAAATTTAGTCCACTTTGTAATTCTGGAATTTTAAAACTAACTGTAGCATATATTTCAATAGTTAAGTTTTATCCTTAAACAAAAAACTATGTCAATTTTTTAGATTTTAATCTGAAAAATCAATATTTTTTTTGATTAGCTTTATTCTAGAAATATTTCTGAATAGCAACAAAATTTTTTCTTATTTTTTCCGTTATTTATTATTGTATTTTTGAGAGAACTGACATAATGAACAAAACTGTTAATATTGCCCTTCAGGTACTTCCATCTTCAAAAACTACACATCCCTACACTTTGGTTGATGCAGCCATAGCTGTAATTGCCGCTTCGGGCATTAAGTATAAAGTAACTCCGTTCGAAACAGTAATGGAAGGTAAATACGATGCAATAATGGAGGTGGTAAAGCAGGCACAAAAAGCATGTTATGATGCAGGTGCTGAAAGTTTGATGACTTATGTGAAAATACAAAGTTCATTGGAAGATGTGACTATTGAGGACAAGATGGAGAAATATAAGTAAAATTTAATTAGTTTTTTTTGAATAGGTCTGCCTTTTTTCTATCTAAATTCAAAATTAGAGTTGAGTTTTTATTTAAACCCTTAAAGTACTGATATGATGGGTGAGAGTTATGCAATCGGGCGAAACTATTTTCTTAAGGTGTTCCTGATAAGAAGTATATGATTGACTCCCATAGTGATTTTACTTCTTTTGAACATTTAATAAATGATTTCAAAAAAATGATGAAAGTGGCATAATTTATCTCTCAATATCCCAAATAATTTATGGATATAACATTCCAATGTTTCATAAAAATTATTGTAGGGAAAAAACAATAAACTGAAAAGTAAATTATTCAACACAGGCTGAATTTGTAATATTTATATGATAGAGCACAAAAGAGAAATACAGGATGTGTTTTTATTAACAGCACTGCAAGGAATGAATTATTTAGCTCCTTTGATTGTGTTTCCATACCTTATGGTAGTTTTAGGTGCTGAAAAATTTGGTTATATTGGATTTTCTCTATCTATTATTCAATATTTGATGTTATTAGTCGATTTTGGATTTAATTTCAGTGCAACAAAAAGAATTGCACAATCAAAAAATATCCAAAGTGAATTAAATGAGATTTTCTGGTCGACTCTATATGCTAAGTTGTTGTTGTTGTTGTTGAGCTTTATACTGTTGATTGTCATAGCTTTTGGTTTTTCAAAATTTCAGATGTATTCTAAAACAATGATAATAATGTTTATTATGGTTGTTGGAAATGCCTTTTCATTTGTTTGGATGTTTCAGGGAATAGGACAAATCAGAATAATATCTATAATAAACATAGTCTCGAAACTGACGATATTGCCATTGACATTTTTTTTAGTAAAGGGGCAATCTGATTATATAAAGGCAGCATTTATTTTGTCCTTCGTTTATCTATTTAGTGGATTAATTGCTACAATTTTTTTGATAAATAAAAGATACATTACAAAAAAAGTGAAAGCTAATTGTGCCAAAATAATTAATGAAATCAAATATGCATTTCCAATTTTTTTATCGACTGCTGTAGCAAGCATTTATACTGCTCTTTTTGTAATTATACTAGGGTATTTTTCCAATCCCGTAGAAGTGGGTAAATATACTGCAGTTGAAAAAATCGTTCGTGGATTTTGTTTTTTAATACTGATTCCTGTAACGCAAGCATTTTATCCGAAAATTAGTTCATTGCCGCCAGGAGTTAAATCGTTTAGAATAATTAAAAATAGCCTTTTAATTGTTAGTGTAATAATGTTTGGCACTTTTGTAATTTTATTTTTCTTTTCCAAATTTATTGTTTCATTACTAGGCAGTGAATACGAAGGAGCAGAATTATTATTTAAAATTATGTCATTTTTACCTTTGGTAATAGCAGCAGGAGGTATTCTTGGTCAACTAGGTTTGTTGGCAGCTGGAAACGAAAAGGACAAGAAAAACTATCAAATGGTGTATATTATTGCTGCAACGGTTTCAATTATTGCTGTATTTTCACTTGTCCCACTGTTTTTTTCTACAGGTGCTGCCATAGCACTTTTAATAACAGAATTGATTGTTTTTCTTGGAATGTTGTGGTTCAATAGAAAAAATTTATTTAATAAATGATTTATATTGTTAGCATAATCTTTTTTCTGATTTTTGTTGTGAGTTTTTTTCTCTCAAATAAAAAATTGTATGCTCCCGCTGTAATAGTTTCGGGATTGTGGACTGTAGCGCTACTTCTTTTTATTTCTTTTGATCACGGTTTAAATCAGTTACATAAGAGTTTCCTGCCTGCAATTTTAATTTGGGTTGTTAGTTTTTGTTTTTTTTCTTTATTGGCTCAGTCTCTTAACTTTAATTCTCCCTTTAAATCAGTTCTGCCAAGTAAAGCGGCAAGAGATATTTATTTTTATTTTTCGATTGCTACTCTTCCGTTTTTAATAATCAATGTTCAAAAAATTTTATCAACTGGTTTTAATGATCATTATTTCAATGCACTACGGCAAGCAAATGTAGAAGGAACAACATCTGCCTTTTTTGTATCTTTTTGGCTGATATCGTATGTTTTGGAATTGTTTTGTCTAAGTAATGATAATCGATGGAGAGTCGTCTTTTTGTTTTTATTAAATTTATTCTATGCTGTAATTTCACTAGGCAAAACTAATTTTCTAACATTATTTGCAGTAACATTTATAATTTTATGGCATAAGAAAATTATTAAAATGAAAGCCATCATTTGGGGCTCGGGTATTTTATTCGCAATTTTTGTCATCATACAAATTTTAAGAAGTAATCAAAATTATACTTTTGAATTAAATGACTTTATCTCGATGTATTTTTTATCGGGTATGCCTGCTTTTGATACTGTTAAACCCTATTCAAGCCTTCACTTTGGAGAAAATACATTTCGATTTTTTTACGCTTTAAGTTATGAATTTGGATTTAGTAAAATTGAACCTGTTAATCCGGTCTTAGAGTTTATTAAAGTTCCGACAATAACAAACACATATACGGTTTTATATCCTTTTTATAAAGATTTCGGATATCCCGGTATTGCTTTTTTTTCTTCAATCATAGGTTTCTTTTACGGATGGATGTTTAAAAAAATGCAGTTAAAAGATTTTTATTTTATGACTATATATGCTGTGTTATCTGTGGGTTTAGTGATACAATTTATGAATGAAACAGTATTTACTCTCTTTTCACAAAATTTGCAATATATACTTATAGCATTATTCCCTTTTATAATTAGTAAATATCATCTTTTTGAAATGAAATTTTTTTAATTTGCTTTATAAACATTGAATGAATAACTCGATTGAAATAGTCATAGTATTATATAAATGTTCACTTGAAAATAGTATTTCTTTCAAATCTTTTTTACAACAAAAAAAAGATATTACTTTTGATTTCGAACTACTTATTTTCAATAATGATCCCGAGTTGCTGATTGAAGATGATAATTTCTTTGTTTTCAATTCTACTGAAAATGTAAAAGTAGCCGGAGCGTATAACTTTGCATTGAAAAAAGCAATCGAAAGTGGTAAAGAATGGTTGTTGTTATTGGATCAGGATACTGAAATACCGGAAGGTTATTTTATGAAACTCCAGGAATTTTTTCAAAACGGTTATAGAGATAACCTCGCAGCTATAGTTCCGATAATAAAATCGGGAAACAGAATACTATCTCCGAAAAGTGTATCTCCTTTTTTAAGAATTGAAAAAAATGTTGTGACGAACAGATATTATAACAGATTAACAGCAATTAATTCTCTTTCGTTGATAAGGGTGAATTTTTTATTATCGTTAGGTGGTTTCAAAAATGAATATCAATTGGATATGCTTGACCGTTGGCTTTATAAAATGATAATGAATAAAAACAAATTAGTTTATGTGCTCGATGTGAGTTCACAACACAATTTATCATTTCTCAATTTCGAAAAAAATGTTACTCCAGAAAGGTACGCTGAATTTATTAAGATAGAAAATAAATTTATTTCAGAAGAATTCAATATTTTTTATTTTATATATTACAAAATTAAATTATTCATAAAAAGCTTTTTACAGTTTATAAAGTATAAGAACAAAACCTACTCAATGATTACTTTTTCGTACATATTTAAAAAATGATTTCAGTTTGTATTGCAACATATAACGGAGAAAATTTTATTCAAAGGCAAATTAATTCTATTTTACCACAATTGAATGAAAATGATGAGATTGTTATTTCAGATGCTGATTCAACAGACAAAACCACTGACATAATAAATTCAATTGGTGATAAAAGGATAAAACTTTTACATTACAAGACTCCTTCCAGATATTCTAGAAATGAAATTTTCAATAAAATGGATAATATTCGAGCAAATTTTGAAAATGCATTGATGCAAGCAAGGGGTGATGTTATTTTACTGTCAGATCAAGATGACTTATGGCATAGCAATAAAGTAAAACGTGTTTGTGAACTATTAAAAGATGCAGATTGTATTGTTCATGATTGTGTGGTTTTGCAAGAAGGTAAAGTAACTATTTCTTCGTTCTTAAATTATTTTAAACCCGGAAGAACTCGCTGGAGTATGTTTATAAAATCGCCTTTTATGGGTTGCTGTATGGCTTTTAATCGTTCGGTTTTGGAACGCTCACTGCCATTTCCGAATTTACACATAGAACACGATACATGGATTGGGATGTGTGCATACAAAGTGGGCAAAGTGAAAATTGTTGATGAAGTACTTATTGACTATTTTAGGCATGGAAATAATGCATCTCCTATTGCTAATAAAAAGAAAAATCCGTATTCTATAATGTTATTACGTAGATTTTATATGTTACTTGCATATCTAAGATTTTAAACCATGAAACACAAAATTGCTTTTGTTGGGAACAGTTCACTTACAATGCACAATTTTAGAATAAACTTGTTGAGAAGTATGGTGAAAATGGGTTACGATGTTGTGGTCATTGCACCAAAAGATAGCGATACAACAAGTTATAAGTCAAATAAAATCAGATATATACCAATATCCGTAGATAGTAAAGGCTTAAATCCATTCCGTGATATATTTTTGCTCAACCAATTGAGAAAAATCTATAATAAGGAAAAATTTGATTTTATTTTTCATTACACCATTAAAGCAGTAATTTATGGTTCGTTAGCTGCAACTTTAACGGGGAGAAAACATATCTCAGTTATCACTGGTTTAGGTTATGCATTTTTAAACAACGGATTTGTAAATAAATTAGTTATAAGATTATATCGGTTAGCTTTGAAGAAAACTATGGAAGTATGGTTTCTTAACGAAGACGACAGACAAGTTTTTCTGGAAAATAAAATTGTTCATTTTGAAAGAACGAAAGTAATCAACGGAGAAGGTGTTAATGCTCGATTATTTCATCATGTTTCAAAAGAGAGTGGAGGAAAATTTAAGTTTTTATTTATTGGAAGACTGCTTTGGGATAAAGGTGTGAAAGAATATGTTGGAGCAGCTGCCATTTTAAAGAAAAAATATCATAACGTTAGTTTTGATATACTCGGCAGTTTAGATGCAGCTAACCCATCTGCAATTCCACGTGAATATATGGACAAATGGGAAGCAGAAGGAACAATAAATTATCTGGGTGAAACCCGTAAAGTCTTTCCATATTTATCACATGCATCGTGCGTGGTTTTACCTTCTTACCGTGAAGGCATTTCACGTGTGCTTTTAGAGGCTTCTTCAATGGAAAAACCTATTGTTGCAACCAATGTAACAGGATGTAGAGATATAGTTAAAGATGGCGTTTCCGGGTTTTTATGCGAGGTGAAAAATGTTGAAAGTCTGGCAGAAGCTATGGAAAAAATTTTAAACCTTCCAAAAGAAGAACTCGAAAAAATGGGAAAGTCGGGGCGTGAAATTGTTTTAGAAAAATTTGATGAAAAGATAATAATTCAAGAGTATAAAAACAAGTTAAACGAAATTTTTCAAATCTAAAGTGAATGTTCAATGTATCAATTGTTTTGTTTAATCACACTGTTGCCGAAATTGAAGCGCTCGTAGAACATTTGCGACAGTCAGAACTAACAAATGAACTATATTTGATTGATAATTCCCCTTACAATAATCCTGATTTTTCAAAACTTCCTGCAACTTATATTTTCAATAATGGCAACAACATTGGCTATGGCGCAGCTCACAATATTGCGATCCGAAGAACAATTGAACAAAACATTCCTTACCATTTGGTGATTAACCCTGATATTTCTTTTCAAACTGATATTTTATCTGAAATTGTCGATTTTATGGATAAAAATACAGAAATAGGACATTTAATGCCAAAAGTATTTTATCCAAACGGACAAATTCAGTATCTTTGTAAACTCTTACCTTCGCCTTTCGATTTAATTTTCCGACGATTTTTGCCATCAGGCTGGACGCGTAAAAGAAGAAATTTCTT
This sequence comes from uncultured Paludibacter sp., assembly GCA_964396515.1. Lineage (GTDB taxonomy): Bacteria > Bacteroidota > Bacteroidia > Bacteroidales > Paludibacteraceae > Paludibacter. The sequence continues at coordinate 7,805 of CAYNGF010000011.1, read as the reverse complement.
TGAAATGCGATGGAGTGGTTACGATAAAATAATGGATGTGCCTTATCTTTCCGGATGTTTTATGTTTTTACGAACTGAAGCACTGAAAGAGGTAGGAATATTTGATGAACGGTTTTTTATGTATCCTGAAGATATTGATTTGACAAGACGGATGCATCGTAAATTCCGAACAGTATTTTACCCTGTTGTAAGTATTGTTCATCATCATGCCCAAAGATCGTATATTGATATAAAAATGCTTGGTATTCACATAGTTAATATGATCAGGTATTTTAATAAATGGGGTTGGATTTTGGACAGAGAAAGAACCGAAATAAATAAAAAAATCATAAAACACTACTTACAGAACACGAAATAGAAGCATGAATTTTAGCATTTTACAAATTACCAGTGCCTTTATGGTGCTTTTTGCAATAATAGATATTCTTGGTTCTATTCCGTTAATTCTCAATATTAAGCGGAAGGGAAACGAAGTTTATCCATTGCGTGCGAGTGCAATTGCGTTAGGTATTTTATTGCTTTTTCTTTTTTCAGGTGAGTGGGTATTGAAGTTGTTTCATGTTGATATCGAATCTTTTGCAGTAGCCGGCGCTCTGGTGATTTTTATATTCGCCATTGAAATGATTCTCGATATTGAAATTTTTCATAATAAAGGACCCGAAGGAAGTTCTTCTATTGTTCCTATTGCTTTTCCACTTATTGCAGGACCAGGTTCGTTTACTACATTGTTATCGTTACGAGCTGAATACGCATTAATTAACATAATTATTGCATTAACCCTGAATCTCGTTTTTGTATATTTTGTGTTACGTTCAACTTCGCGCATCGAGAAAGTTATTGGTGAAGGTGGAATTTATGTATTACGAAAATTTTTTGGAATAATTCTCTTAGCAATTGCAGTCAAACTTTTTGCCACCAATCTAAGTCATTTGATTTGATTCAAATCAATTTATCTTAAGATAGTTGTTACGTTTTATACCTTTTTTTCAAAATTGCCTTTCGCACGCTTGTAAAAATAAGCGATTGTAAAAACCGGAATAAAATCAGTGAATGGCAGTATTTCCTCAGCAAGATTTATAAAACTACCTATTGCACCTGTTCTGCCTCCAAAAGTACGGTAAAAAATATATGCTGAAACAGGTGCCCAAAGCACATCAAACCACTCACCAAACACAGGAATTGCATAGGATAAATAACCTGCAAGATCCATTAAAATACAAAAAGATAACTTTAACTTTTTTTCCATTGAAATTTTGTTTTATTTGAAAAGTTCAATCATTGAACAAAATTATCAATTATAACGAAATAATTGAGCCGGACGATAATTTTGTCCGACTCTTAATTTGTAATTTTCAGCGAAATTAATCAATATGAATTTTTATGACATTTTTAGTCGAATCAATTTTTATAGAGTCTTCAGTGGATTGCTCTGTATCAAAATTTTGCTTCTTTATTTCGTTTAGTTTGGCTTTAAAATAAAAGTTGCCAACAATCATACCTGCAATTATAAGTGCAAGTGCTCCGAGAAGTAGTTTATAGCTCGTTTTCATATTTTTGTTTTATTTGTTTTTAAATCCTGTAATTTAAACAACGTACAGATAGTTATTTGCTTTTTAAAAGAAATACTGACATTTCAATTTTCCTTAATTTTTTACTTGAAGTTGAAAATAACAATATTTCCACAAATTCATCTACAATTAAATCAAAGGATATTTTTGTTATCTTACTTATTTATTTATCCTTACTACTTTTATATAAATGATAACGTTCAGTTATTTCATCGTAATTCATCCCAAGCAATTCTATTGTTTTAAAAAACTGTGGAAGTTCCTGATCAAGGAATTGTTTTTTTCTTAAATCCTTGATTTTCATTATAGCATCGTCCGAAACAAAATAACCTACACCACGTTTGTTGTAAATAATTTCGTTATTCTGTAAAAACTCATAAGTTCGCACTACTGTATTGGGATTTACCTGAAGTTCCACACCAAGTTCTCTAACCGATGGAATTCGCTCTCCTTCTTTCCATCGCCCAAGCAAAATCTGCTCGCTTATATAATCGCCTATTTGAAGGTAAATGGCTTGCGTTTCTTTGAATTCCATAACTTAAACTTCTTTTTCGGTTAAACGAAAATAGCTCACTATCCAGAAAAAAGGCAAAATAGCTAATCCAATAATTTTACCGATAATTTTTACTGCAGGAAATAAGTCGTTAAATTCAGCTGCTCCTATTTGTAGTTTCAAAGTTTCTCCGCTTAATTCATAAGTATTAAACATTAATTTAAGCATTGTAACCTCTATAATTCCCAAAATAAAAATAACAGTAAATATTACAAGGAGCGTTTTCATAGCTGCACTGCGCTTGAAAAATAGCGAACCTGTGATTGCAACTGCCTGAATTACAGCAAAACTATAGAATAAAATTAGAAAGTTGTTTACTCCGTTCAAGCTATTGAAACTGTCGTTAAAAAGATTGAAATTTACAGGATTGTGATGATTAAAAATCATATTGTCCAGGTGAATTCCGAAAAATGTACCCACAATGTAAGTAACCAAAAAGGCTAAGAAGAAATAAACTGTATTGATAATGATATTTGATACGAGCTTTTCCGAGTGTGTTGCAGGTATGAGTAAATAATGCATACTTCCGGGAGTATGGCTAAAAATACGAAAAGCGTTAGCTGCAGTAAAATAGCCTGCTATCAGTAAATATGTAATTACCGCACCGGAATCGCGCATAAGCATGAAAACTACTATGGATATTCCCCAAAAAGTCAATTCACGCTGCTTATTTTCTGTAAAATATCTTTTTATCAGCAACCACAATCTGTCGAAATTAAAAGTTGTTTTCATGTTCATTAAGCATTAAAAAGTTTAACAATCTGATTTTTATTGGCAAGTACGGCATTAAACAGTAATTCTATATCAAGTTTACTATCTTCAGCGGTTTTGTTTTCGCACACCTGATACTTTCCGCGTAAAGTATCTTCGCTGTACAGCACATTCGGATTTTTATCGTTACGGTCGGCTACACAGAAGTAAAGTTTGCGGGTAATTTCTTCGAGTGAATAATTAAAAACAATTTCATGATTGTCCATAATAGAAATTGAATCAATTAGGCTATCGAGATCGTGAACCTGATGTGTTGAAATAATTAAACATCGGTTTTCATCAATAGCTGACGCCACCATTCTGCGGAATTGTCCTTTAGAAGGAATATCAAGACCGTTGGTAGGTTCATCCATTAATAGCAACTTTGTATTTGTAGCCAGTCCGAATGCTACAAAAACCTTTTTCTTTTGACCGAACGAAAGTTTGTTTAACATCTGATTTTTATCCGAAAGATCAAATTCTTTGAGATAACTATTAAACTGTTCAGCGCTGAAGTTTGGATAAAACGGAGCATAAACTTTTTCATAATAGCCTATTGACATGGTGAGCATGGGAAGTTCTTCCGGAAGAAAATAAATTTCGCGCAACATTTCAGGATAACGTTTCGATGGATTAAATCCAAGCGTGTCTATCTCGCCCTGTTTTGCAAATACAAGACCTGATATTAACTTTAGCAGAGTACTTTTACCCTCACCGTTTTTACCAAGCAAACCATGAATTCTGCCGGTTACAAATTCGATGCTTACATTCGTAAGCAGTTTTGATTTTTTTGTGTAACTGAATGTTACGTTCTTAATGTTTACCATATTATTGAATTAATTAGTGCAATAGTGAATTAGTACACCGCAAAAGTAAAACATTTTATGTCGTTTGTCAAGTGTTTTGTAGTTAATTAATGTTAAACCGTAGACTATTGGAGTTAAATAAAAGATTATCAGCTATATAATAAATCAATTATTTTACTACAAATTTTTCTTTCGATTTTAATTACCTTTGTAAACGAAATTTTTTTTAGAAAAATAAATTCATGCACACTACAGAAGAAAAATTAAAGGAATTTGAACGTTTACTTAACATATTGTCAGAATTAAGACAGAAATGTCCCTGGGACAAAGAACAGACTTTTGAAAGCCTGCGTGTACAAACCATTGAAGAAGTTTACGAACTGGCTGATGCCATATTGGATAACGATATGCGGAATATCCAAAAAGAAATCGGCGATTTATTACTTCATGTAGTATTTTACGCACAAATGGGCAGCGAAACCAACGATTTCGATATTTATGATGTATGTAAATCGCTCAACGAAAAATTGATTTTCCGTCATCCCCATGTATTTGGCGAAACTGAAGCTAACAATGCTAAAATTGTGGAACAGAACTGGGAACAACTAAAACTAAAAGAAAAGGGTGGAAATAAGACTGTTTTGTCTGGCGTGCCGGTTTCACTTCCAGCATTGATCAAAGCTCATCGCATACAGGATAAAGCCCGCAGTGTTGGCTTTGATTGGGAAGAACGATCGCAAGTGTGGGCAAAAGTTCAGGAAGAAATTGACGAATTGAAATCAGAAATTGACTTGATGGACAGAGATAAAATGGAAGCAGAATTTGGGGATGTACTTTTCAGCCTGATTAATGCAGCCCGACTGTATGACATAAATCCTGAGAATGCCCTCGAACGTACAAACCGTAAATTTATAAATCGATTTAACTATCTTGAAAGCAAAACAATTTCACAAGGACGCGATCTGAAAAAAATGACTCTTACCGAAATGGATGAAATTTGGGAAGAAGCAAAAAAACTGCCAACAACTGAAAAAAAGGAAATTTAAATCATTCTAATTTATTTAAATTTGAAATAATCAGTACTAAAATTGATATAGTATTAAATATTATTTCGTTTGCTAAAAAACATGCTCTATCCTTCACATTTCGAACAAAAAATAGATTTTAGCACTATAAGACAATTATTGAAAGATAAATGTATCAGCACATTAGGTTCTGACAAGGTGGACGATGTAAGGTTTTTGACTGATTATGAAATAATCGTCAGCCTTTTAAATCAAACTGATGAAATGATGCATGCTCTTACCACAGATGTTGAAGAATTGCCATTTGGTGATTTTTTTGATGTTCGTACAGCATTGTCTCGCGTACGAGTAGAAGGCCTTTTCCTTGATGAAGCAGAAGTTTTCTCACTTTGGCGTGCCATGATTGCTGTACAAAAATTGGTTTCATTTATAATTCGTAAAGAGGAAAATTTATATCCTCATCTTTCGGAACTTCTTCCTTCTACCAATTCATTTTCTACAATTTTAAAAAGAATTGATGCTATTCTGAACAAATTTGGAAAGGTAAAAGACAATGCATCGCATGAACTGGCACATATTCGTAATGAAATTCATCAAACCGGAAACTCGGTTTCACGTACATTAAACACTATTTTACGTCAAGCACAAGCCGATGGGTATGTTGATAAAGATGTTACGCCCGCATTACGCGAAGGACGTCTGGTAATTCCCGTTTCTCCGGCATTTAAACGAAAAATAAATGGAATTGTGCATGATGAGTCGGCTACCGGAAAAACTGTGTTTATTGAACCGCAACAAGTTGTAGAAGCCAACAATCGTATTCGCGAACTGGAAGCCGAAGAACGACGTGAAATTATACGGATTTTAACTGAATTTACGAATTTTCTTCGTCCAAATTTTGATGAGATATTAGCTTCACAGGATTTTTTAGGAACAATTGATTTTATTCGTGCAAAAGCACTTTTTGCTATAGAAACCGGTTCAATAAAGCCAAAAGTGGACAATATTTGTCAGGTAGAATGGGCGAAAGCTAAACATCCACTTTTAGATTTAACACTTCGCAGGCAAAAGAAGGAAATTGTTCCGTTGGATATTGTTTTGAATGATAAACAACGTATTTTGGTAATTTCAGGTCCAAATGCAGGTGGTAAATCGGTATGTCTTAAAACTGTGGCCTTGTTACAATATATGTTGCAATGTGGTTTACTAATTCCCGTGCACGATAGTAGTAGAACCGGTATTTTCGAACGACTGTTTATAGATATTGGCGATGAACAATCCATCGAAAATGACCTTTCAACCTACAGTTCACATCTGCTGAACATGAAATATTTTATACGAAACAGCAATGCGAAAACATTGCTTCTGATTGATGAATTTGGCTCTGGAACTGAACCTATCATCGGAGGAGCATTAGCTGAGGCAACATTAGAACGCTTTAACCGAAACTTAGCATTTGGCGTAATTACCACACATTATACGAATCTCAAGTTATATGCCGATGCTACTGATGGAATAGTAAACGGAGCAATGTTGTACGACAGACAGCATTTACAACCGCTATTTCAATTGAGTATAGGCAATCCCGGAAGTTCATTCGCTGTTGAAATTGCCCGCAAAATAGGACTACCCGATGACCTTATAACTGATGCTGCTAAAAAAGTTGGTTCAGAACGTATGGATTACGACAAACATTTGCAGGACATTGTTCGAGATAAAAGGTATTGGGAAAATAAAAGAAGAGATATTCGATTGAAAGAAAAGAAGTTGGAAGAAACCTTGGCTAAATATGAGGCTGAGATGTTGTCGATTAATAAACTTCGAAAAGATGTTTTACAAAAAGCAACTCTGGAAGCTCAACAACTACTAAAGGAAACGAATGCAAAAATTGAGAATACCATTCGTCAGATAAAAGAAGCACAGGCCGAAAAAGAAAAAACGAAAGAAATAAGAAAAGAGTTTGAAGCGTTCAATCATTCAATTACTAACACTAAAAAAACGACGAAAAATTTTTCGGAGAAATCTTTAAAAAAATTAAGACGACCAGAAATAATAAATAAATCAACCGAAATATCGACGGCATCATCAGAGTTAGAGAAAATTGCAGTCGGGTCAACTGTTCGTATAAAAGATCAAAGTGCTATTGGGGTTATTCTTGAAATTCAGGACAAAAATGCTATTGTGGCTTTTGGTCAGATGAAATCTACCATTAAAATTTCAAATTTGGAGTTGATAAGCAAAAATCAGCTCAAGAAAGAAAAACACCGGTACGAAAAACTTGCCGAGAATAGTAGCGATGAAGTACGTCAACGTAAATTAGCTTTCAAATCAGAAATAGATGTACGCGGTATGCGCGGCGATGAAGCTTTGCAGGCAGTAACCTATTTTATCGATGATGCTATTATGGTTGGAGTTGGCTCAGTACGCATTTTGCATGGAACTGGAACTGGTGCTTTACGGCAACTTATTCGACAATATTTAGCAACGTTGCCCGAAGTAAAAAAATACAAAGATGAACATGTTCAGTTTGGTGGTGCCGGGATAACTGTAGTAGAGTTTGAATAAAAAAAAGACTTCAAAACAGAAGTCTTAGTATGTTATTTTTGTCTTATAAATATCTGAATCGGAGTTCCGGTAAAATCCCATTGCGAACGTATTTTATTTTCAAGGAAACGTTTATACGGTTCTTTTACATATTGTGGCAAATTTGCAAAGAAAATAAATGTCGGGATTGAGGTATCAGGCAACTGAGTAATGTACTTTATTTTAATATACTTTCCTTTAATTGCCGGTGGAGGATAATTTTCAATTAAAGGCAACATATATTCAATAAGTTTTCTCGTAGGAATTTTTCTTTTGCGGTTCTCATATACCATTTGGGCATTTTCAAGAACTTTTAAAATACGTTGTTTTGTAATTGCTGATGTAAAAATTATTGGAAAATCAACAAAAGGGGCGAAACGTTCCCGAATAGTTTCTTCAATTTTTTTGGCATCATTTGTTTGTTTATTTTCAATCAAGTCCCATTTATTTACACAAACCACCAACCCTTTACGGTTTTTCTGTATCAGCGAAAAAATATTCATGTCCTGACTTTCAACAC
>CAYNGF010000010.1:0-56776 GCA_964396515.1 uncultured Paludibacter sp. | reverse complement strand
TACCGATGCTAAAAGCATAATTAAAAGATGTTTATACATAATATTTTGATTAAAAAATTTACCAGTAAAAAACAAAATTACAAATATAATTTGAATTTTTATTCCGGAGTTTTACTGTTATTTCGATATGTTTATGCAAACGATTACGAATTCAACTTTCGCATGTATTTAATTGCATGAATTACTGATTATTGCTTAATGCTGCATATTGAATATCAGATGGTTATACAAATGTATGTTTCCCAAATTTTCGATGTTTTACCTCACCCCCAGCCCCTCTCCTTCCCGCGAGCGGGACAAGTATCCGAGGGGAACGGTACACCGCAAGTAGAAAATTCATTGCACATATTTATTTGTTTCAAATTCAATTACTTATACTTGCGAAAGTTAAATTACGAATATAAAAAGCCACGCATTGCCAAATTTTAGAAATCTGCTATGCGTGACTTTTTATTAAAAAATTTTGCTTATAAAATTCCGTTGCGTTTAAGCAAAGCGTCAATAGTTGGCTCCTGCCCTCTGAAACGTTTATAAAGTGTCATCGGATGTTCGGTTCCTCCTGTCATGAGTATATTTTTACGAAACAGGTCAGCAGTTTTCTTATCGAAAATGCCATTTTTCTTAAATACCGAAAATGCATCGGCATCGAGCACTTCAGCCCATTTGTAACTATAATATCCTGCAGCATACCCTCCTGAGAAAATATGGCTGAAAGTAGGACTCATTCCCGATTCGTTTACAACCGGTAATATTTGGGTTGAAGCCATTGCATTTTTTTCAAATGTGAGTACATCGCCGGTATATGGTTGTTCGAGTGTGTGCCATGCCATATCGAGATAACCAAAACTTAACTGACGGAGTGTAGCATAAGCTGTATTAAAATTATCAGCATCATTTATTTTCTTGATTAATTCAGCAGGTATTTTTTCACCAGTCTGATAATGAACTGCAAAACCATCCAGAAATTCTTTTTCAACCGCCCAGTTTTCCATAATTTGCGAAGGTAGCTCTACAAAATCACGATAAACGCTTGTACCTGAAAGTGATTCATAAGTACATTTTGTTAACATTCCGTGCAAAGCATGCCCAAACTCATGTAGAAATGTAGTAAACTCATCGAAAGTGAGCAAGGCAGGTTTGGTTTCGGTTGGTCGGGTAAAATTCATTACTATAGTTATATGCGGACGACTGTCCTTTTTTCCTTCCATCCACTGACCTTTAAACTCATTCATCCAAGCTCCGGCACGTTTCCCATCGCGAGGGTGAAAATCGGTATAAAGTACAGCAACGAATTTTCCTTTTTCATCCAAAACATCGTAAGCATCAACTTCGGGATGATAAACGGGAATTGAAGGATTTTTGACAAACCTGATTCCATAGAGTTTTGTGGCAAGGCCAAAAACACCTTTTTTGACATTTTCAAGTTCAAAATAAGGTTTCAGAATTTCATCGTTTAATTCATACTTTTCATCTTTCAGTTTATCAGAATAAAAAGACCAATCCCAAGGCATAACTTTGAAATATGCACCATTGCTGTCGGCATATTTTTGTACTTCTGTATATTCTTTTTCCGCAACAGGCTTGTAAGCTGCAAGTAATTTATCGAGTAGATTATAGACATTTTCCTTATTTTCAGCCATACGTTTTTCAAGCACGAAATCGGCATGCGATTTATAGCCCATTAGATTTGCAATCTGAAGTCGGACATCAGCAATTTTACGCAAAATTTCGCGGTTATCATATTCACCACCTTTCATATTCCGTGTAGTGTAAGCCATATAAAGTTCACGACGTAGATCACGGTTTTGTGCATATTTCATTACAGGCACATAAGTTGTAGCTTTCAAATTGAGTAACCAGCCTTCTTTTTTTGCATTTTTTGCGTTCAAAGCAAGCATATCGAGCACATCGGCAGGCAAACCTGCAAGTAAACTTTTGTCAGTAATAAGCAACGACCATGCATTTGTTTCTTTTAATACGTTTTGCCCATATTTAAGTGTGAGCATACTAAGCTCTTTTGACAGTTCGCGGTATTTTTCCTTTTTTTCTTCAGATAGATTGGCACCCCGACGCACAAAACCATCGTAAGTGTTATTAAGGAGCATTTTTTGTTCGGGTGTAAGTTTTAATTTGTCCTTTGTAGCATAAACAGCTTTTACACGTTCGAATAATTTTTCGTTGAGCGATATAGCATTTGAATGTTCAGTCAAAAGTGGTGAAACTTCCTCTGCAATTTTTTGCAATTCGTCGTTGGTTTCAGAACTCAACAAGTTATAAAACGGTGAACTTACTTTGCTTAATAATCTGCCCGCTTCTTCAAGAGCAACAATTGTATTATTAAAATCGGGAGCTTTTGGGTTGTTAATTATTGCGGCTATTTCCTCATTATGAACTTTCATTGCTTCCTTAAAAGCAGGCATAAAATGTTCATTTTTAATGAGGTTAAAAGGAATTGTGTTGTGGGGTGTGTTGTAATGCTCAAGTAATGGATTTGCTCCGTTTACCATAGCTGCAAAAGTTACTGCAGTCATAAAAAGAATTATTTTTTTTGTTTTCATTGATTGTTTTTTATTAATATTATATGATAGGAACTTCGTTGATGTGAACTAGCTTTTGTTATTATTTACGGATTAATTTTTGGCTAAGTACATTTTTTGGAGTGATAACCCTTAGTAAATAAATTCCCTTAGGAAAGTTGCTTAAATCAACAACTCCAGTCTTTACTGTTGCAGATGATTGCTGTACAATTTTTCCGTTCATATCATACACCGTCCACGATTTTGAATTGTAGTCTTCAGGATTGAAATAAAACACATCTTCTGATGGATTTGGATAAACTGCAATAGAAAATTCGTTTTTAAGTGCAAGCGTTGAGATATCTGTATTATCAATTTTCTCGTATGAAATTATAATTTGAGTTCCTTTTCTGACTTCAGTTTCATCATTAAAAACGAAAGGTATGTTAGTACTTAACAAAGTTCCGTTATTTCCCCAAAAAGTAAGTTTTGTTTCCATCTGATTTGGTTTTGAACCAATGAAGTTATTGTAATCGATGGAAGAAAAATTGCGCCATTGACGGAAAATGGGCATTTGCATTACTTTACGAATAAGTGTTCCATCACTTGAATATTCATAAATATATTTTAGCACTCTTTCCCAAAACATGGTCTTCCAAAAGTAATAGGTTTCCGAAGCAATTTTTCCATCAGCATTGTAAGTAAAATCAATCATCGAGGAGTTTTCCCAAGTTGAAAGTTGTGAATTCCATACTTTTGAACGTTGTGATGATGTTTTTTTATCTGGTCGATAATACCAATCCGTTTTACTCTTATTTATCCATATATTATCAACACCTTTTTCTGTATATATTTGAGAAGTAAGAAGATTTTCAGAATTATATTCTGAAGTTAATTTTAAATCGAGGTTTTCGGATATGTTTTGTCCTATTTTTTTTATTAAAGTAGTTTCCGGCAAATTATTTTGATAAGAATTTTCAGTAATTCCCTTTAAAAGCCATTTATTATCAACGTAAAAAAACTCCTTTCGGTTTGTGGGTAAATTGTTATCATAAGAAACTGTAATCAATTTATAGTCAACGAGCATTCCATTAACATATTTTGAATGCTTTTCTGAAATCAACAATCCATCTTCATAAGTATAACTAATTTCATGATTGTTTACCCAATCGGCATTTCGGAATATTTTTTCCCTTTGAATTACACACTTGTTATCATTATAAATCCATTCGGTTTGTGAAAGTCTTTTCCACTGGTTATCATTCTGTAGAAAATATTTAGTTTCAAGAACTTTGTTATTGTTATTATCATAAAAATAATAATACCTGAAAGTAGTATCTATGTCGATTACTTTTACCTGTGTAACAAGACTTCCCGTTTGAGCCGATATGAAAATATTGCAGAATATCAGCAATAAAGTAACTGCAAAGGCAGTAAAAATACTTTTCATTAATATGTAGTGTATAAAAATAATTAAAAAATAAATCCTCCGCAAATATAAACCAAATATGCTGAAAATTAATATCAAACTACTAAATTTCAGCAAAAAAACAGATAATGAGCCGTTTTTAAATTAAGCCGGCATTTTGTAATAATTCCGCCATTTCGTCACGTACCTTTAAAGCTTCTTTACGTGCTTCATTTGCAAAATTATCGTCTGAAGAAGCATAAATAATTTGACGTGAAGAATTAACGAGTAAACCACAATTTTTGTTCAATCCAAATTTCGCAACCTGCTGTAAACTTCCACCCTGAGCTCCAACGCCGGGAACAAGTAAAAAATTATCTGGAACAATTTTTCTGATATCCGCAAGCATTTCGGCTTTTGTGGCACCTACCACATACATCAAACTTTCAATTGTACCCCATTGTTTTGAAGTTTCAAGTACTTTTTCAAATAAACGTTCGCCACTTTCGGCATCTTTCATAAACTGAAAATCGAATGCTCCGGAATTTGATGTAAGTGCCAGTAAAATCACCCATTTGTTTTTGTATTTAAGAAATGGTGTAACAGAATCGCTACCCATATACGGAGCTACTGTTACAGCATCGAAATCGAGATTTGCAAAAAAAGTGCGTGCATACATTTCCGAAGTGTTTCCAATATCTCCGCGTTTGGCATCTGCTATAATAAACTGATCGGGGTATTTTGTTCGGATATAATCAACTGTACGTTCCAGTGCATCCCACCCCGTAAGTCCCAAACTTTCATAAAAAGCAAGATTTGGTTTATAAGCCACACATAAATCGGCAGTAGCATCAATAATCGCTTTATTAAACTCGAAAATCGGATCATCATTATCGAAAAGAAATTCTGGAATTTTATTAATATCGGTATCGAGACCTACGCAAAGAAACGATTTTTTACGCTGTATGTTTTCGAATAATTCTTGTCTTGTCATAAGGAATATTTTTTTTTGAAGAATCTTTTTAAATTTTTACCATTGATATTAAATAAATTATGTCTATTAATAAAAAATCATACAAAACGATTTTTTTACAACTCGCTCTCTTTTAACCGTTCAGCATTTTCAGCCACTATCAGTTTATCAATTACTTCCTGAATATCGCCAGCCATAAATGCAGTAAGATTGTACATAGTATAATTGATACGATGATCGGTAACCCTTCCCTGAGGATAGTTGTAAGTCCGAATTTTTGCCGAACGATCGCCGGTAGAAACCATGGTTTTACGTCGTGATGCAATGGCTTCCTGATGTTTTGTGACCTCAATTTCGTATAATTTTGATCGGAGCATTTGCATAGCAAGTTCGCGGTTAGCAAGCTGTGTACGAGCCTGCTGACAAACCACAACTATACCGGTTGGTTTGTGTGTAAGTTGTACTTTGGTTTCAACTTTATTTACATTTTGCCCACCTGCTCCTCCAGAACGAGATGTTTGCATCTCGACATCAGCCGGATTCAGTTCAAAATCGACTTCTTCTGCCTCAGGTAATACAGCAACTGTAGCCGCCGATGTGTGCACACGTCCCTGGGTTTCGGTTTGAGGTACTCGTTGAACACGATGTACACCCGATTCGTATTTCAGAGTTCCGTACACATTTTCACCTGTTACAGTAAAAATAATTTCCTTGAAACCACCCGATGTTCCTTCGCTAATGTTTGTAATTTCGGTACGCCAACCTTTGTTTTCACAATATTTTGAATACATTCTGAATAAGTCGCCGGCAAAAATAGCTGCTTCATCGCCTCCGGTACCTCCGCGAATTTCAACGATTGCATTTTTATTGTCTTCAGGATCGGGCGGAATTAGCAGCAACTTAATGTTTTCTTCCATTTCCGGAATTTTAGGTTCAATTTCATCTACTTGCATTTTTGCCATTTCACGCAATTCAGCATCGGTTTCGTTTGCCAAAATATCCTTCGCTTCGGATAAATGCGCGAGCGCCATTTCGTATTCTTTTTTTGCAATAAGAATTTTTTCTAAATCGCGGTATTCTTTATTTAGTTTAACATATCGTTTCTGGTCTGATATAACATCCGGATCGGTTATCAGTGTAGATATTTCATCAAACTTATGCTGTAATCCTTCCAATTTTTCAAGTAAACCTGATTCTGCCATATACTATTGTTATAAAGTTTTATTTCGGTAAATTTTTTGAAGTTTTATTATTTAAGTTATTTTCAATTTGTGTTCTCAATTCTGCTTCCTCTTTCAGATTATTAATAAGTTTGGTAAACCGCCACTCCATAATTTCAGAATACTTACGTAATGTGATAAAAAAATCGAAAAACCATCCAAATTTCACTCTGGTTTCAAGTGTCATCCAACAACCATCTTTGTCGGGTATCAAGTGAAAAATCCCAATTGTTTTTTTGAAAAAAGCATCGGAATACATTACTTCAAGTTTAACTCTAATTCGTCCATCGCGTAATTCGGTCATATCCATTCGACTATCGACACAGATATCATTAAAAGTTGTGATATAAGGAACTACCACATCACCAACACCTCTTACAAGCCCTAATTTTTCATTATAAGTAGTCGATTTAAAATCAAATTCAATAATTCCACCTCTTTCACGTCTGAGATTCATATCCTTTAAACCCCAGGTAAATAATTTATTGAGATCGTATTTTGTTTGATATACAAAATCAGCAACTACTTTTTTTGAAATGTAATCAGGTGCATCTACCCAAACCTTGTTATAAGTTACAAAATCTCCATCTTTGTAACAAGTAGAAACTGAATCGCCTGCATAAATCTTTAATGTAAAAACAAATAATGTAAGTAAGATAAATTGATTCCTGATTATCTTCATTAAATTTAATTTTGATTTGTTAAAACACAATTTTGGTGATTTATACACTTTAATTCTGTTTCCGATTAATTTTATGCAAAAATACCAATAATTTTGTGTGCTTCGGCACATTTTATCAAAAAACCAATTATTATGATTCAATTATGAATAATCTGTTTTTTTTAGTTTTGATTTGATTTTTAAGTAACATATTAAACAATAGGATAATATCTGTTTTAGTTATTTTTCAAAATTAAAAATTTTATAATTAAGTAGGAACTGAATCAGAGACTGACAGAATTTTAATTATTTTTGCCTGATTAATAAAAACAATTTTAAACCATGAACATAGTTGATCGCTTTTTAAAATACGTTAGTTTCAACACTACGTCCGACGAAAATACCAAAATGACGCCTAGCACACCAGGGCAATTAGTTTTTGCTCAATATCTGACTGAGGAACTTAAAACAATAGGATTAGAAGATGTAATGCTGGACAAGAATGGCTACATAATGGCAACTTTGCCTGCGAATACCGATAAAGAAATTCCTGTTGTCGGATTTATTTCACATTTGGACACAAGTCCCGACATGAGCGGAAAAAATATTAAACCACGAATTATAGAAAATTTTGATGGGAACGACATTTTACTCAATGAAGAAAAACTTATTGTTTTTGAAACAGATAAATATCCTGAAATTCTTCAGTATAAGGGTCAAAATATTATTGTAACCGATGGAACTACATTGCTTGGTGCCGACGATAAAGCCGGCATAGCTGAAATTGTTAGTGCCATGGAATATCTCATTGAACATCCTGAGATTAAGCATGGTAAAATCAGAATTGGATTTACCCCCGATGAAGAAATTGGTCAGGGAGCCGATCATTTTGATGTAAAGGCTTTTGGTGCCGAATGGGCATACACAATGGATGGAGGCGAAATTGGTGAACTTGAATATGAAAACTTCAACGCCGCAGCAGCAAAAGTAATTTTCAAAGGTACGAATGTTCATCCTGGTTATGCAAAACACAAAATGCTGAATTCTATGCGCGTTGCTCAACAATTCTTATCCATGCTTCCCCGCCACGAAACTCCTGAGCATACCGAAGGTTATGAAGGATTTTATCATCTGACAGCAATGCAGGGAACAGTTGAAGAAAGCACCTTGAGCTTCATTATCCGTGATCACGATCGCGATCGTTTTGAACGTCGTAAAAAAGAAATGCAACATCTTGTAAATAAAATTAATGCAGAATTCGGATCTGATACTGCAACCATAGAATTACGCGATCAGTACTACAATATGCGTGAAAAAGTGGAACCGGTGATGCACATAGTTAATCTCGCTTTCGAGGCTATGGAAGCTGTAGGTGTTAAACCAAAAGTGAAACCTATCCGAGGAGGAACAGATGGTGCCCGACTTTCGTTCGAAGGACTACCCTGCCCTAACATTTTTGCAGGCGGACATAATTTTCACGGACGATTTGAATATTTGCCTATACCTTCCATGGAAAAAGCCATGATGGTAATTGTAAAGATAGCTGAAATATTGGGAAAATAGTTTTCTGTTCTACGTTTCGTGTTTGGTGTTTCACGGTTTTAAGTTTCCGGTTTTTAAGTTTGAAAGTTTCAGAACTTTCTGAATTCCAAGTTTAAAGTAACTCATAGCTTAATTTCTCAATTTCTTAATTTCTCAATTTCTTAATTTCTTAATAATTATATGAAATCAACTCCATTTACTGAAAGACACATTGCTCTCGGTGCAAAAATGCACGAGTTTGCAGGTTATAATATGCCGATTGAATATTCTGGAATTTTCGATGAGCACACCACCGTACGCACAGGAGTAGGTGTTTTTGATGTATCGCATATGGGCGAATTCTGGGTAAAAGGGCCTAATGCATTGCCTTTTTTACAAAAAATCACTACCAACAATGTTGCTGCGTTACCAATTGGCAAGGCACAGTATTCCTGCTTTCCTAACGGAAAAGGCGGAATTGTGGACGATTTACTGGTCTATCATTACGAACCTGAAAAATATATGTTAGTTGTAAATGCTGCAAATATTGAAAAAGACTGGAACTGGTGTGTTGCTAACAACACCGAAGGAGCTGAATTGGAAAATGCTTCTGACAACATGGCTCAGCTTGCAGTTCAGGGACCAAAAGCCGTTGATTTACTTCAAAAACTTACTTCAGTTAACTTATCCGAGATTCCTTATTATTCATTCAAAACTGGAGATTTTGCAGGAGTTGAAGAAGTTATAATTTCAAATACAGGTTATACAGGTGCGGGCGGTTTCGAATTGTATTTTTATCCCCAATACGGTGAAAAAATCTGGAATGCTCTCTTCGAAGTTGGAAAAGAATTCGGACTGAAACCTATTGGTCTTGGTGCTCGCGACACTCTACGACTGGAAAAAGGTTTCTGTCTTTACGGAAACGATATCGACGATACCACTTCGCCCATCGAAGCCGGGCTTGGCTGGATTACAAAATTTGTGGAAGGTAAGAATTTTATTGACAGACCGTTGCTCGAAAAACAAAAAAACGAGGGAGTTAGTCGTAAACTTGTTCATTTTGAAGTGAAAGAACGCGGAATTCCTCGTCACGGATACAACATTGTGAATGAAAATAACGAAATAATTGGTATTGTAACATCTGGCAGTATGCTTCCCGACAAAAAATGCGTGGGAATGGGATATGTAAAAACTGAGTTCAGCGCCAAAACTTCGAAAATATTTATTCAGATCAGAAATAAAAATTATGAAGCTGTAGTAGTTTAAGTAATTGTAGTTCTCAAAGAAAATTTAAAACTTAAAGGAATTAATCTGAGTTAGCCATCAGTTTAATTCCTTTTTTTTGCTATTCAGAAAAGATTTATGCGTATATTTGATCTGAAAATTTTGTATGACTCAATAAATCAAACATTATTGACAGGTTTATCTTTTTAATACTGATTTCAACAATTTTCATTTCATGTGAAAATCAATATAACACCGACGAAAGTGAAATCAATACTGAATTCGACAAGCTGATACTTAAAGATTTTTTTGTAACATCTATTGCCTTCGATAATTTGGGAAATGCATGGATAGGAACATTCAAACAAGGCTTGATTAAATTCTCATTATTCGTTTTTCAGCAATTATTATCAACCTTTCATAAGCGGTTTTTTGTAACTTTGTGTTATGAAAAAACTATTTTTACTTCTTTATTTATTAATCACCTGGGTAATTGCCATACAAAGCAACAATACTATACACTTAAAAAAGAAAAAATTTGCAGCAGGTGAAAATCTGGAATATTCTGCAGAATGGGGATTACTTACCATAGGAAGTGCTTCTATCAATATTGATAAACAATTATTCAGGCTTGGTAAAAATATTTGTTATAAAATATCGGCAAATGCTACTACTAATGGAATCGCGGGTATTTTTTACCTTAACGATAAATGGTCGGCATACATTGATACCGCAACTATTACCACCCATCGCTCTTACCGAAGCATCAGAGAAGGCCGATACGAAAAAGATGAAATTGTATATTTCAATCATGCCGAACGAAAAGCGCAGGTAAGTGTTTATGATAAAAATCTGAAAAAATATACACTCCGAAAGACGTACGAAACACCCTCCGAAATTCGCGATTATATTGCCGGATTTATTCTGGTGCGACTTATTGACTTTAACCGTTACCAAAAAGGAGATATCATCTCTATTAGTGGATTTTACGAAGAAAAAGGTTATAAAATTGATGTGAAATATGCCGGTAAAGTATTACTTAATCAAAACAACAAACAAATATTATGTTATAAAATATCACCTCAAATGCCAAAAAAAAGTGCTTTTGTTGGTAAACAGCCCGTGGAAGTATGGATTACAGCCGATGCATCTCAAAAACTAATCAGAGCACGTGGTAAAACTTTTTTTGGTAATATTGTACTCAGGCTAAAGGAATAAAAATTCATCTTTTATTAAAAATCATTATCTTTGTTTACCAATAAATAAAAAGAACTTATGCGAACATTTATTTTTATTCTGACTTTTGTTATTTCCATTTTCAATTCATATAGTAAGGTGAAGACCGGAATTGAAGTCCTTAGAGAACAGAATTTTAAAATTTTGGAAAATAAACGTGTGGGTCTGATAACAAACCCCACAGGCGTAGATGGAAACCTCAAACCTACAATCGACATTTTACACGAAGCTGCCAATGTTAATCTGGTTGCATTATTCGGGCCTGAACATGGCGTACGTGGCGATGCTTATGCAGGCGATAAAGTAGATAATGTTATTGACCCAAAAACCGGAATTCCTGTTTATTCGCTTTATGGAAATACCCGAAAACCAACTCCAGAAATGCTCAAAAATGTTGATGTACTTGTTTATGACATTCAGGATGTTGGTTGCCGTTCATACACTTATATCAGCACTATGGGACTTGCTATGGAAGCAGCTGCCGAAAACAATATCGATTTCGTGGTACTTGACCGACCCAATCCACTCGGTGGGTTAAAAATTGAAGGAAACCTTACAGAAACACCTTATATTTCGTTTGTCAGCCAATTTAAAATACCTTATATTTACGGACTTACCTGCGGAGAACTTGCACTGATGTTAAACGAAGAGAAAATGCTTGCAAACCAGTGCAGACTTACAGTAGTGAAAATGAAAGGCTGGAAACGCAGTATGAACTGGGAAAAAACCGGACTCGAATGGGTTATTGCCTCGCCACATATTCCGCATAAACACAGTTCTTTCTTTTATCCGGTTACAGGAATTTTGGGCGAATTATATTACGTTTCGGTAGGCGTAGGCTATACTTTGCCATTTCAGATAGTAGGCGCACCCTGGATGAATGCCGAAAATTTAGCAACCAACCTTAACGCTCTGAAAATTCCCGGAGTTTTTTTCCGTCCCATTCATTTTAAGCCTTTTTACTCCGTTCATAAAGATGAACATTGTCATGGAGTTCAAATACACATTACGAATTACAAAAAAGTACCTTTGTCAGATATTCAGTTTTATATAATGCAGGAATTGTACAAACTTTATCCGGATAAAGCAATTTTTAAAAATGCTTCAGCCGACCGTTTCGGTATGTTCGACAAAGTGAGCGGTACCAACATGATTCGGCAAGGATTTGTTGAAAATTATCAGTTTAAAGATATAAAAAATTACTGGTATAAAGATGTAAATGAGTTTCGTAAGTTGTCTTCAAAATATTATCTGTACAGATAAAACTCTTTATTATTTTAAATAAATTTATCGACATAATTTTTTCAACTGTTATTATGGAAAAAGATACATTTATGCTAAAAGCAATAGCTTTATCGAAAAAAAACATTGACAAGGGAGGTGGTCCTTTTGGAGCAGTAATCGTAAAAGATGGTAAAATAATTTCGACCGGAGTAAACCGAGTTACTGCACAAAATGATCCAACTGCTCATGCCGAAGTAAATGCTATTCGAAAAGCTGCCCGAAAACTCGGCACTTTTGATCTTTCAGGTTGCGAAATATATACTTCGTGCGAACCTTGCCCAATGTGCCTTGGCGCAATTTATTGGGCGCACATCGATAGAATTTTTTATGGTAACACAAAAACAGATGCAGCCGCTATCGGTTTCGACGATTCATTTATTTACGATGAACTCAAGCTCGATATCACACAACGAAAAGTGAAAATTGTACAACTTTTACCTCAAAAAGCAATCGAAGCTTTTGAAAAATGGATACAAAAAACTGATAAGATACATTATTAGTACTTAAAATCTGTTTTAATAACTATTGAAATAGCAGTAATATCGTTAGTATATAAAAACGATGAAACTTATTTAAATGGTAGGATTAACCCATATAGGAAAATTTATATTAATGATGTTGTAAAAAGAACAATAGTTGAAGTAAATAATTTCCCTCAAAATTGTTTTACAGATATTTATATCCATTCTTCTTTCAAAACATTCCCCTGTACTCCTATTATTGCCAATTTTATAGGAATTTTGCGTCCGCTCTTTTCTACAGCTTTTTGGGCTAATCGTAGCAATCCACCACAGCAGGGAACTTCCATAATCACCACAGTCAGTGTATTTATTTGTGAATTTACAATCATCGAAATCAATTTATCTAAGTACACTTCCTGATTTGAATCCAATTTAGGACAAGCAATTGCCAAAGTTTTTCCTGCTAAATAACGGTTGTGAAAATCGGGGAAACTAAAAGGCACACAGTCGGCTGCAAGCACTACATCGGCATTGCGGAAATACTGTGCTTCAGGATTCAGCAAATGCAGCTGCACAGGCCACTGACGAAGTTGTGAAACCGAAGAATTTGAGGCTGAGGCAAAGGCGAATGCAGGTTTCTGATTTGCAAAACTCACTTCCTGACTACCGGGACAACCAGCTCCCTGCGGTTTTGCAGCAGGTTTCGAAGCACAACCGACTCCGCCATGTTTGTGCACTTCGGCAAAGTTGATATTTATATTATTGGCTCGCAGAAATGAAACAGCCTGTTTCAGATAATCAGTTTCGCCATGATCTTTTAGGTGTTTGAGATGCGCTATAATAGTGCGTTCGCCTTTTGGAATCATGCGTTGCAGCGTAGCAATTTCGTCGTAAGGCTCTGCTTCACGTTCTTCAATAGAAATAGCACCTACCGGACAATCGCCAATACACGCGCCAAGTCCGTCGCAAAACAGCTCGCTTACCATCCGTGCTTTTCCGTCAATCATTTGCAGTGCGCCTTCGTGGCAACCCTGTACACAAGCTTCGCAACCATTGCAAAGCTCTTCATCAATTTTTATTATTGTTCTTTTCATAAATTCAATTACTATTTTTTTATTTACAATTTACCACTTAAATATTTGGTTTAAAACTAAATAGTAAATGGTAAATGAATAAATGGCACATTATTTAATCATTGTTAGCAACATTTTAAACCTATCAGTTGCATATACTGCGTGCCGGATATTGGCAGGCATAATAATGCTTTCTCCTTTTTCTAATTCAAATGGCTTACCATCTATCAAAATCTGTCCACACCCATCAAGTACTTGGACAATAGCATCAAAAGGAGCAGTGTGTTCACTCAAGAATTCTCCTTTATCGAATGCAAAAAGTGTAACATTACCACGTTCATTGCGTATAATAATTTTGCTCACTACCGAACCTTCGGCATATTGAACCTTTTGGGTCATTGAAAACTTTTCGCCTGTTGGGAAATTTTTGTTTTCCTGTTTCGGTGCAAATTTGAAATCGCTCATATTATAATTCGTTAGTTAGTATATTTGAGTAAAAACTTTGCAAAGGTAGTTTACTATAAACTATTAAAGTGTAACAATTGTTACACTTCAAATTAAATCAACAAAATATTTTATTTTTGTTCTGGATAAAATAAGATTTTCAACAATGAACAAAAAAAATAACCCCGAATGGAATGATTTTGAAAGTATAGAAAACAAAAACGGAATTTTTCCTTCTGATGTAAATTATTCGATTAAAACTTATAAAAAGAATAAAATACTTTTCAGGCAAGGTGACTTATGTGATGCTTTGTACATATTAATTACCGGATCAGTAAAAACTGAAATGATAACTGAAAACGGGAACTTACTTGGAGTTGAAATAATTAAAGCCCCTCGTCCACTTGCACCTGCGTTTATTTTTTCTTCAAATAACAGATTTCCGGTTGATGTTTCAGCAATTGAAGATGTGGAAGTAATTCGAATTCCAAAAGTTGAAGTAATACGTTTGATGAATGAACACCCTGATTTTATGCAACAATTTCTTGAACACAGTGCAAATAGAACACAATTTTTGACACATCGCTTGCAATTTCTTTCAATAAAAACAATAAAAGGGAAAATAGCACATTTCTTACTGGAACAAGCCGGTGAAGAAGGACTAACTTTCAGAATTAACCGTAATCAGACTGAGCTGGCTGAGTTTTTTGGGGTAGCACGCCCATCGCTGGCTCGGAGTTTATCTGAAATGATTGAAGACAAGGTAATTGAAGTAAATAAAAAGGAATACAAAATCCTTGACATAAAAAAACTCAGGAATTTGCTTGTATAATTTTTTTATTCTTTGAATGGTAACACAGCCTGACCTTTTCGTATGGTATATTGGGTCATTGATTGATTAGAGTCGAAACCTACTCCAGTGATGATTCGTGTTGTTTGTGTAATTCTGATAAGTGAATCAGAGTAAAATTTTTCATCCCGCTGATTCCAAAATAGTTGTTCTGTTTCAAAAAGTTCACCTATAATATTTGTTGCTCTCACATCTCCCTTTAATTCCCAAAGCTGTTCATTTTCTAAAAAACGTGCATAATTGCTATGAATATTGGCATCAACTTTAAAACTTAAATCGAATCGTTCAATATGAATGCCTTTTGGAAATTCCCAATAGGGTTGAATTGCTTTGTCATAAATATTCCACTCGGGAGCAGTTATCCTGTAACGAGTGATACCTGAATCGGAAACCACTGTAGTAACTTCGGTAGCTTTCATTCTGGGAAAAGCGGCACGATCGGTAATAGCATCAATTTTGTCGTGTTTCTCCTCAGAACAAGCGACCACTAAAAAAAACACAACAACTACTAAAAAAGCAGTTGTTATGTTGTAAGGTTTTATATTTTTGAAGTTCAATATCAAAACTTATTCATTTATCTGCAAATCGTCGTTTCCTGTATCCAACCTCCCACTGTAAATGAACTTCCTGCTTTTAATTCAGGTTGGAAGAAAATATCTTCTTTTGAAGGGAAGTGTGGAGTATATGTGTTAATTAATTCATTTGCATCTTTTGTAACACTTGGATCTACTTGTTTTGCTTTGATAAATTTGTCAACAGCTACCCAGTATATGGTTTTTGCTAATACAGGATCATCATAAATTCCTCTTGATTTTGCATACATAATACCTATTAAAATATATGCACTACCATTATTGGGATTAAACTCAAGGGAATTTCGAGCGTATTCACGTGATCGTGGATAATTATTTAAATCTTTATAATAAATTTGAGCTATGGTATACTGATAATCTGCTTTGAGTGATTTATCATC
This sequence comes from uncultured Paludibacter sp., assembly GCA_964396515.1. Taxonomy (GTDB): domain Bacteria; phylum Bacteroidota; class Bacteroidia; order Bacteroidales; family Paludibacteraceae; genus Paludibacter. The sequence goes on along the minus strand of CAYNGF010000010.1, from coordinate 40,932 downwards.
TGTTAATCTTGTTGCTTCATCATAAAATGCAATTGCTTTAGCAAAATCACCCTTTTTATACGACATTGCACCATTTCCTGCAGCTGATTCTGCAGAAGGAGCAATTTTATGCAGGGCAACAGAAGCATCGAAATATACTTCAGACTCATTGCAACGAACTCTTCTGTAAAAGCCAATAACAGAATTAAGAAACTCTTGATTAGTAAGATTTTGAGCCATTTTGGGTTTGTAAATTTTATCGAGTGTCTGGCAATCGGCAGCACCACTTTGAGCAAACAATGTTTCAAGTGTTTGTTTTGATTGTGTAGCAAGTTCTAGGTTTTTTGTATCTTCTCCTGCGATAATTTTTTCAAGCAATGCATTAACTTTCAAATAATCAGCAATAAATTTTTCGGCATGCGCAGGTTCAGCTTTATATATATTCAACGATGAATAAACCAATTGAACAAGTACAGGAATTTCGCTACGTTCGCCTAAACCATCAACAGATTGTTGCAACCATTCATAAGCAGGTTTTTTAAGTTCATCACCTTTAACCTTTGCAATGTAGTCCATTGCTTTAACACCTAAAATCCATGCTGTAGGATATCTTTCGTCGTTACCAAAATACTTGATACGCTGATCATACATTCCCATTAATTTATCAAATACTTTTTTATAGGAAGCATCATCTTTCTGTTGATCAAGTTCCCAATGTAAAATTTCACGACCACGACTGTAAATAGCTCTGTTGGCATTTGGACAATCTTTAAATGCGGCATTCCAAGGTCCCAACGCATCGGCATATTGTTTATTTTTTGCTGACTCGTTGAATAAACTAATGTTTACCAAACATTCTTCGGTAATTTGAGGAGTTTCTTCAGAAGTCGTATTAACCGCAGGAGTAGCAGTTTCGGTTTTTACCTCCTCCTTGCCTTTTTTGTTTTTTTTGTTTTCTTTTTGTGCAAAACAGTTTGTAAAAAATACAACACTAAATAAAAGCACTGCAATGTTACGGATTTTCATATTCATTTAAAATTTATTATTTTTATAATTTGCGTTTAAAGAACCAGTTTTCGTTGAATGTGGCGTTTAGAGTAAATTTCAAGTAATCTTCACGTAATAAACCGGTTGCTCCGATTTTCCCATATTCAAATGAAGTGTTTACTATTGTATTACTATTCTTCAACGGAAAACCCATACCAAAAGTTATACCAAAATTTAAAGGAGGCATTCCGTTACCAATTTTATAGTAAGGATTGCTTATATTAAAACCTGCCCTGAATTGGACTCTGTCAAAATAATTACGTCCGCGATAATCAGGCACATATTGTGCTCCGAAATAATATTTGGCTCGATTTACAAGACTGTCAGTTTTACCAAAATAACGGGCTTCACCCCACTTATGCATAACATAATCGGCTGCAAGTGTTAATTTTTTATCATAAGTGTATCGCAATCCGCCACCATAAACAGTTGGCATTTCGAAATCGTTGATTGGCAAAACACTATCCGTTAATACTCCACTTGTTATTTGAGAAAATTTACCGTTTACCAGTGCCTTATTTTCATAAATAAAACCGAGGTTAATTTCATGCTTTGAAGCAAATGTATTATATAACTGAAGTCCGTATCTAAATCTGAAATTATTTATATCAATTGAATTTCTTTGTTGTGTAGAATAATAACCCGAAGATTGATTAAAAGTAAGACTGCGATAATTGCTTAAACTACCAAACATGTAGTAAGCATTCGCTCCTACAGAAATATGATTGAAAAGATTTAAAGACAAACCGGCATAAATTTGACTGATGCCTCCGGAACCATAAAAACTGCGATTGTAAGTTACGGTGTCAGCCTTTCCCTGAAAATTATCTAACGAAAGCGTGTCTGTGTTGTAAAAATTATATCCTGAGAAAGAATAGGGCAATAAACCTGCACTAAAACCAATGTTTTTTGCTAAAGGGAAAAGCATGGTGATATACTCAAGATTTGAGTTAAAGGATGTTTTTCTACCATTGGTATCAGAAAATTTAGAGATCAACCCTCCCAAACCAAAATCGAACATAAAAGTCATACTGTCCACAACACTGTAAGAAGCAGGGTTGACCGGGTTTATTCCGTTTTTTAAACGTGCTCCCAAAGCCGTACCTCCCATGGCTTTTTGATCTCCTGAATTTGCGTCACTAATTTCACCATAACCAAAACGGGTGTACGGTGAATTTGTATTGTTCTGACTCAAAACTGATAAACTTATTGAAAATAGAAAAACTAATACAAAAAAAATCTGTTTATTTAACATTGTATTGAAGAATTCGGTTAAGCCCGAATAACACTAAAAATTTTTCTGCAAAGATGCTATTTTTTAGCTTTTTATCAAAGTAAAATATGCTTCCTCCTGTTAAAAAAGTTGAAAGTTCAGGATATTTAATTTTTAACGTTTGGATGTAACCATCAATTTCGAAAACTATTCCCTGAATTATACCTGAGTTTATCGCGTTTATTGTGTTATTGCCAAGAAGTGTAAATTCTTCTTTTGGTACAACATACGGAAGTTTTGATGTATACTGATGCAATGCTCGTGCTCTCATTTCGATTCCGGGGGCGATGTTTCCACCATGATATATGCTATTTGCATCGATAAAGTCAAAAGTAATGGCTGTACCTGCATCTATTACAAGTAAATCTGTATTCGGTTTTAACCAGGCAGCTCCTGCAACAGCAGCTATGCGATCTTTACCTAAAGTTTCAGGAGTAAGATATGTGTTTACAAAAGGTAATTTGGTTTTATGTGAAAGTTCAACGAAAAAATTACTCCTGTCTTTTAAATAATTTTTCAAAACATTTTCTGTATCGACAACACTGGACAAAATAACATTTTCAATAGAATACTCCGAAAAAATCTGTACAACTTGTTCAAGCCCGAATTTCTCGAAAACTTTGGTCGTTAAGAGTTTCTCATTTACGAATATACCAATTTTTGTCAGTGAGTTACCTCTGTCAATACATAAATTCATTGCCTTAAAATATTTAAGGTATCATTTTTTCAATTGGTAAAACCAGTATGCCTTCTGCCCCAAGTGCTTTAAGTTTTCCGATAATTTCCCAGAAATTTTTTTCTTTTATCACTGCGTGAAGTGAATTCCAACCTTCTTTTGCCAAAGGCATAATGGTTGGACTTTTCATTCCCGGTAATACAGAAGTTATCTGATCAATATTTTCAGTTGGCACATTCATTAGTACATATTTCTTATCTTCAGCCAATTGAACGGCTTCTATTCTGAAAAGTAATTCATCAAGAATTTCCTTTTTTTCAGGTGACATTTTTGGATTCGTAATTAAAACAGCTTCTGACTGCATAACTACTTCCACTTCTTTCAGATGATTGGTGATAAGTGTGCTTCCTGAGCTAACTATGTCAAATATGGCATCAGAAAGCCCGATACCGGGAGCAATTTCAACTGAACCTGTAATTACGTGAATTTCAGCCTTTATATGATTTTTCTTTAAGAAATTTGAGAGTATCTCAGGATAAGATGTTGCGATAACTTTTCCATTAAACCACGATAAACCATTATACTCATCTTCTTTTGGAATTGCCAATGATAGTCTGCATTTGCTGAATCCAAGTTTTTTTATTGCATAGGCTTTACTTTTTTTCTCGAAATACTCATTTTCGCCCACAATGCCTGCATCAGCAACACCGTCAGCTACTGAATTTGGGATATCATCATCGCGAAGAAATAAAACTTCAACCGGAAAATTTCGCGCGGGAACAAGTAATAATCTTTTTCCCCATTCGAGTTTTATTCCGGTTTCGTGAAGCAAAGCCATTGTATCGTCATATAAACGACCTTTTGCCTGTACTGCTATTCTTAACATTATAATAATTTTTTTTGTGTGCAAATTTACAAAATTTGACTCAAAATTATGAATTAAAAGAAAAAAAAGAAGTCCGTTATATAACGGACTTCTTAAGTTTCTGAGCATTATTTTGCATTAGCTCTGTTTTGGTTTCGCTATTACTGTGCTACAACTGCTGCTGAATCAGCAACTACAGCTGCAGAATCAACCGGAGCAACTGAATCTGTAACTACTGCTTCTTCAACTGGTGCAGCTTCTTCTGTTGCTTTAGGAGCGCATGAAGCAAAAACCATAGCAATGGCAAAAAATAAAAATAGTTTCTTCATTTTAAAAATCCTTTCTTAATTAAAATTGTTTCTTTTGTAATTCAAAATCGGTGCAAATTTACGAATAATATTTTAAATCCGCATTAATATATATCGGGTTTTTTTTATTTTTTTTTGCGAAACTTACTTATTTCAACAGATTGAATATAAAATTTGTTTTTTTGAAAAAAAAATGAGCCGGTTAAACTGAATTAACCGACTCTGATAACATTTTTTTACTGTTATTAGTTTACGCTATCAACAGCTGCTGAGTCAACAGCTACTGAATCAACAGCTACAGTGTCAACAACAACTACAGAGTCTGTAGTAACTTCTTCAGTTTCAGTTGCTTTAGGTGCACAAGAAGCAAAAACCATAGCTACAGCAAAAAACAAAAATACTTTTTTCATTTTTACTAATCCTTTTTAAAAAATTAAACTTGTTTGTTATGCAATTCAAAATCGGTGCAAAATTACTACATTTTTTTCATTTGCAATGATTTTTTCTATTTTTTTTTATTTTTTTTTTCAGATTCTGAAATTACAAACAAAAAAGTTCATAATCAGCCTTTACCATCAGCATTTACATTAGAATATAAATAACGTTTAATACTTTTCTTTGGTGTTTTTTCAAATTCGTTGGGATAAAGTTTAATTTTCGAAACAGTTTCGTAAGAAGCAACTATTGTATTTAGTGTTTTACGATTTTCTTCCATAACCTCCTCAAGCTGCTTTTCGTCAAGTTTTTCTGCATCCACAGCATCATAATCAGGATAAACAAGGGCAACAAGTTTTCCGCGATCGTCAATTACCAAACTTTCCATAACGTAAGGCATATTATTTAGCTTGGCTTCAATTTCTTCCGGATAAATATTTTGACCACTTGCACCAAGAATCATTGATTTATTCCTTCCACGTATGAATATGTTTCCTTTTTCGTCGATAGTACCCAGATCACCGGTATGCAACCAACCTTCGTCATCAAATATGCTTGCGGTTGCTTCAGGGTTTTTGTAGTAACCCGACATTAGATTTTCACCTTTAACACAAATCTCTCCAACTCCGGTTTCAGCATCTACATTTATTAATTTTGCTTCCATAATATCAAGGAGTTTCCCTGCTGATTTTGGCACAAATTCTTTATAATCGGCATAACTGATTAAAGGAGCACACTCTGTCATTCCATATCCTATAGTGTATGGAAATTTAATTTTGTGGAAAAACTCTTCCACTTCGGCGTTTAGTGGCGCTCCACCAATAACAATTTGCGAAAATTCACCTCCAAAAGCATCCATAAGCCTTTTCTTAATCTGATTTAGAATTGGCTGATCGAGAAATGGGATACTTAATACCCAGCGCATACGTGGTTTGGCAAGCAATGGTTGAATTTGTTTTTTATATATTTTTTCAACAATAAGTGGTACAAGAAAAACAACATTCGGCTTAACCTCAGCAAAAGCATTCAGTAATATTTTGGGTGAAGGTATTTTACCAATAAAATGAATATGGCATCCAGCAATGGTTGAAGTAAGAAATTCGAACGCACATCCATAAGAATGTGCCAGCGGTAAAAATGAAATTATGCGGTACATCGGAGCTACCAAGCCCGTTCGCAGTCCGAAAGTGATATTTCCTGCAAGGGCATTTCCAGTGGTCATTACTCCCTTGCTAAATCCGGTAGTACCGGAAGTATAGTTAATTGACACCAATTCCGTGTTAGGTTTATCAATATACCTCACATGATCACGATAGAAACCATGCGGATATCTGCTTTTGAAAATGGTATTAATAACATCGGGTTGTAATTGATGCATTTCTAGTTCAGAACACAATTTGCTTTCTTCCTTGGTTTTTTCTTCAGCATCTTCTTGCAATTCAAAAATTATTTTTTTCTTTTTGCAAGTTAAGGCAATACAGTTAAAATCAGTAAGCGAAAAAACAGCTCTGACTTCATTCAATTTATCTTCTTCAAGATTTTCCCAGTTTGAATCGCTGACAAAAAGCAATTTAGATTCTGAATGATTTACTATATGATGAACATCGTTTGCATTGAAATCCTGCAAAATAGGTACAATTATAGCACCATATGTAACTGTTGCAATGTAGGTAATTGCCCAGTTTGCATTATTACGACCTATAAGAGATATTTTGTCGCCAGGCACAATATGGCATTGTTCAAAAAGTATATGAAGCTTCGAAACACGTTTGGCTACATCTTCATACGTTACCGTAAAATCTTCACCATAATTAGTGTATGCTGGCAACTCCCAGTTTTTACGAAATGCGTCTTCAAAAAGACGTATGAAATTTTCCTGAATCATATTAGTTCATGTTTTCTTTTAGTTAAAATACAAAAGTAATAATTATTACACATACTTTGTATTTTTGTGCAATATTTTTTAACAACATATTACACTCAGAATAATGAATTTAAAATTCCCATTGATTTGAATTAAAAAAAATCATTAACCTAAAAAATTTAAGGTTGAAATTGAAATAGTTATTGTTTATCTCGACAAAAAAAACTAATTTTGTGCCGCTTTTCTGAAAAGAAAAAGTGTGATGGGAAATTAAGCCACAAATCACTTAAAAACCACGGGCTTAAATTTTGAGTAACACAAAAAAAGTAACAAAAAATGAAAACATTTGAATTAAAAGGAACTGTAAGAAACGAATTAGGTAAAAAAGTATCGAAAGCTGAACGTCAGAGTGGTAGTGTACCATGCGTACTTTACGGTGGTAAAGAAAATTTGCATTTCACTTCAACCGTTGCCGACTTAAGAAAACTTATTTATTCACCTGAAGTATATGTAGTAGAACTCAATATTGATGGAAACAAATCAAAAGCAGTTTTAAAAGACCTACAATTTCATCCTGTTAGCGATGCAATTTTACACATCGATTTTCTCGAAATAAATGAGACAAAACCTGTAGTTGTTGAAATTCCTGTAAAACTCGAGGGACTTGCCGAAGGGGTAAAAGCCGGTGGTAAAATGAGTATGGAAATGCGGAAACTTAAAGTGAAAGGCATTTATACAAACATTCCTGAAAGTATAATTGTGGATGTAACAAATCTCGGACTTGGAAAATCAATACAAGTAGGACATTTAAAAGTTGAAAATATTGAATTCCTCAATGCTAAAAATGCAGTAGTTGCACAAGTTAAACTTACAAGAGCGGCTCGTGGTGCAGCGGCAGCAGCAGCAAAAAAATAATTACATACAACTTCAATTATCATGAAGTATCTGATTGCCGGTTTGGGTAATATTGGTAATGAATACCATAACACCCGCCACAATATAGGTTTTACAATATTGGACGCTTTTGCCGGAGCGTCCAATGTTTTTTTTACTGAAAACCGTTACGGAAGCACTGTCGAGTTAAAGCTAAAAGGCAGGAATATCATCCTACTCAAACCATCCACATTTATGAATCTGAGCGGAAATGCTATCAGATACTGGATGCAAAAAGAAAAAATTGAACCTGAAAATCTTTTAGTTGTTGTTGACGATGTAGCTTTGCCCTTCGGAACGCTTCGGCTTAAACCAAAAGGCTCTGATGCCGGACATAATGGTTTAAAAAACATACAGGAAGTTTTGGGACATAGCAATTATGCAAGACTTAGATTTGGAATTGGCAACGATTATCCGAAAGGCCATCAGGTGCAATATGTGCTCGGGAAATGGACTCCGGAGCAGGAAATTGCTTTGCCTGAACGATGTGAAAAAGCAATAGAAATCATAAAAAATTTTGTTCTGGAAGGCATCGAACTAACCATGACACGATTTAACGGAAAATAAAAATTTTGACTTCTATGACATGAAAGAAGAAGTAAGAATTGACAAATGGTTGTGGGCAGTACGATTGTTCAAAACACGAACACTTGCTGCTGAAGCTTGCAAAAAGGGCAAAATATATATTGACAATCAAACTGTAAAACCATCACGCCATGTAAAGAAAGGCGAGATAATTCAGGTAAAACGTAATCCTGTTGTTTTTTCGTTTAAAGTTCTTGAACTTGCTGAAAACCGCATGAATGCAAAACTTGTTCCTGACTTTATGGAAAACGTAACAACCCTTGACCAGCTTGAATTGTACGAAATAGGAAAACTGAATGCAAAACTCGGAAGAGAACGAGGCACAGGACGACCTACAAAAAAAGAACGCCGTGAACTTGACAGTTTTACCGAACCGGTTTTTTTAGACGATGATTTTGATTTTGAATTTTGATATTTTGATATTTTGGAAAATTGAGAAATATTAGTAAATTAGGATAATATAAATTCTTATCAATAATAAGTTTAAATTGTAAATTCGTAAATTCGTAAATTGTAAATTAATAAGATGTTTATAGCTCAAAAACTGAAAAAAGATAATATCTGTGAATATCTGCTGTATATGTGGCAAACAGAAGATATTTTAAGAGCATCTCAACTCGACATCGACAAAGTTAACGAAACCATAGTGCAACGTTACAAGTCACTTACGGAAGCAGAAAAAAAACAACTTTATGAGTGGTACGAAAGCCTAATGGATATGATGCGCAGAGAAAATCTGCAACAAAGTGGGCATTTGCAAATAAATAAAAACACACTTGCAGAGATCACTGAATTTCATTATGAACTATTAAAATCCGGCAAAAAACCATCTTATAATGCCACATTTTATGCTTTATCGGGTGATTTACTACAATTACGAAAAAAAAGTGAACCAAACACCGACGATATTGAACTTTGTTTAAATTTTATGTACGGTATAATTTTACTGAAATTAAAAAATCAGGAAATTTCTGTTCAAACACTTGAAATACAAAAATTAATTAGCGGATTTTTACATCAACTTGCAGTGAACTTCAATTTGTACAAAAACGGAGAATTGACATTTGAAGAGTAATAATTTCAAGAATTTAAATTCTACATTTTTTCTTATCGACAGTTTTTTATACTTTTGAAAAATCATACATTAAAACATTATTAGCATGAAAGGTATTATTTTAGCCGGAGGTTCCGGAACACGACTTTATCCTATAACTAAGAGTATTTCTAAACAAATCATTCCGGTTTACGATAAACCTATGATATATTATCCTTTATCGGTTTTGATGCTTGCCGGAATCAAGGAAATTCTGATAATATCAACTCCACAGGATATACATTTATACCAAAATCTTCTCGGAAATGGCAGCGATTTAGGTATAATACTCGAATATGAAATTCAACCTTCGCCCGACGGTTTGGCACAGGCTTTTATTATTGGCGAAAAATTTATTGGAACCGATAATGTTTGTATGATACTGGGCGATAATATTTTTTACGGTTTCGATTTTTCTCGTACACTGCGCGAAGCTGCAAAACTTGAAGATGGCGCTATTGTTTTCGGATATTATGTAAACGACCCTGAAAGATACGGTGTTGCTGAATTTGACAGTACGGGTAAAGTATTAAGCCTCGAAGAAAAACCATCGGAGCCAAAATCGAATTATGCAGTTACCGGCTTATATTATTACAGTAACGATGTTGTGGAAAAAGCGAAAGGTTTGAAACCTTCGAAACGCGGCGAACTTGAAATAACAGATTTAAACCGTCTTTATCTTGAAGAAGGCAGGTTAAATCTGAAAATAATGGGACGAGGCATGGCCTGGCTCGATACCGGAACCCACGATAGTTTACTCGAAGCATCGAATTTTATTGCAACAATAGAAAATCGTCAGGGATTAAAAATTGCCTGTATCGAAGAAATTGCATACCGAAATGGTTATATTACCAAAGAACAATTATTAAAACTTGCAGAACCACTTAAGAAAAACCATTACGGAGAATATTTAATTAAGATTGCAGGAGAAAAATAAACAAATTTGCCTATATGCAAATGTAGCAATGAAAAAATGTACCAATTAATGGTAAAATGTAAATTGGAAATAAATTAATGGAAATAATAAAAACGGATATAGAAGGATTATTGATAATTAAACCACGTATTTTTGCTGATAGCCGTGGTTATTTTTACGAATCGTACAACGAGAAAAATTACAAAGCGAATGGAATTGACATTCACTTTTGTCAAGACAATCAATCAAAATCGTCATATGGAGTTATTCGTGGTTTGCATTATCAACTTAGTCCACAAAGTCAGACTAAATTAGTTTCGGTAATTCAAGGTGCGGTATGGGATGTAGCTGTTGACTTACGCAAAGATTCACCTACTTTTGGTCAATGGTGCGGTGTGGAACTTACCGAAGAAAATCACTTGCAGTTTCTGATTCCGAAAGGTTTTGCACATGGTTTTTCTGTTTTGAGTGAGAAAGCGGTTTTTTCCTATAAATGCGACGATTTTTATAATCCTAAATTAGAACGCGGCATAATGTTTAACGACCCTACGCTTGCCATTGATTGGAAAATACCTGCCGGAAAGGAAATAATATCAGAAAAAGACCTTAAACATCCGCTTTTTACAGAAGCTGAGATCAATTTTTAGTATTTAATATCGATGAAAAACATATTAGTTACAGGAAGCAAAGGTCAGCTTGGAAACGAAATGCAGATTATTGCAAAAAAAGAGTTTGATTTCATTTATTTTTTTACTGATGTAGATGAATTAGACATTACCAATGTTGATGCGATTGATAATTTTGTTGCCGGAAATAAAATTGATTATATTGTTAACTGTGCTGCATATACTGCTGTTGACAAAGCAGAAACAGATTTTGAAGTGTGTTATAAAATTAACGCCCAAGCAGTAAAAAACATTGCTGAAGTAGCTAAAAAGCATAATTTAAAAGTAATACACGTATCTACAGACTATGTTTTTAATGGAGAAAATTTCAAACCTTACACCGAAGAAGACAAAGTTTGTCCTGTAAGTGTTTACGGAAAATCGAAACTCGAAGGAGAAAAAGCGCTTTTTGAAACTATGCAGGAAGCCGTTGTAATTAGAACTTCGTGGCTTTACTCATCGTTTGGGAATAATTTTGTGAAAACCATGATGAAACTTGGCGCTGAAAGAGAAGCTTTGAATGTAATTTTCGACCAGGTGGGGACACCAACTTATGCCGCCGACTTAGCCGAAGCAATTGTAACAATTTTAAAATCAGATGATTTTATTCCGGGAATATATCATTTTTCAAACGAAGGAGTTTGCAGCTGGTACGATTTTGCTATAAAAATACATCAACTGGCGGGAATCAAATGCATTGTTCGCCCAATAGAATCGAAAGAATATCATTTCCCGACACCACGCCCACATTACAGCGTTTTAAACAAAGCTAAGATCAAGAAAACTTACGGCGTGGATATTCCGCACTGGGAAAAAAGTTTGAAAAAGTGTATAGATATTTTGAAGAATAATTAAAATTATTCAAATGAAAAAAGTAACCCGTTTAAATATTTAATTTACGGGTTAATTTTTTGTCTTTCAAGTACTTCATCAAAAAAATTCAAAATAAAACAGTCTTCAATCATACTTTAATCAACCAAAATAGTTAATCTGTATAAAATTATAGCTATATAACTTTTCTTAGGTATATGTCCAGATTTGAGAACTTTTAATTTATTCATTACCAAATGAGAATGTTCGAATATTAGACAACTAAGTATTTCTTCTGTGAAATTTTTACTAAACTCTGTCTATTGACTTTCTTTTAACTTGTTTACTTGTTTACTTGTTTACTTTTCCCCTTTGCTGTTTCCGATGCTCCCAAGGCGCTATCGGATATGCATCTTGCCACAAACCGCACTTTGCTGAACGGGCTTCATACTCCAATTTTGCCAAATCTTTGTCAGAATTGTACTTCTTAAAATGCCATGCCATGCCGGCTTTTATCATTTCGTGTCCGAGTTCCCGTCCATCAGGTAAATAACTCCAGGCCACTAACCGGTTATATTGATCGGTGTCGGTTTGTACAATTTTTAATATTTTTCCCATACATAATTCACCCAGATAATTTTTCGATACACGATAAAAAGCCATTCCACGCTCAGGAGCATCAATTCCCTCCATTCGAATGCGAATAGTTTGCTTATCTTCGGTAAGTATATCGTAAGTATCGCCATCGATAATGTGAATTACTTTCCCTGTTATTGATTTTTCAGCAGAAAGTGAACGGTTTTCACCGGTTTTTACACATGAAGATGAAAATACAAGCATAACAAGAATCGTCAATCTATAAAAATTCATAGTTTTATTTTTTATTAAGTAGAAACTACTTGTTGTTAATAACGAGTGCAGCAATCACACCCGGCACCCAACCAATTAAAGTTAAAATAAAAACAATAAGAAACGATCCGCAACCTTTGTCAACTACGGCAAGAGGTGGAAAAATAATGCAAAGCAAAACACGCCAGAGGGACATCTTTTTTCTTTTTTATAAATTAATTATTTTACAGCAAAGTTACAATATCATTTTGTTTATTAGATAGAAAAGTTTACTAATTTTTATTTATCAAGTGAAAAAATAATTGATGACTGAATTCAATTTTTGGTAAAGTAATGTCTGAGAATTTTTAATGGATTTATTTCAATCTATTATATTCTACATTTTAACAAACTTCAAAATTTGTATTTAAATAGAATTTTCTACTCTTTTTATTTTGTATAAAGTTTAAAATACGAACCTAAATGAAAAAATTAAGATTTCAAACTGATTTGAAAAGGTACAAATTTTTATTGTCGATAATTCAGGATAGTTTTATTGTAACAATGGGTCGTTATAAAACTCACTCTTATGCTCTTTTATAATTACTCAAATGTAAAATTTCAAAAATTGATATTTTTAGCGTCTTAACTATCACGCAAAGGTGCTAATACGCAAACTCATGTTTCAAAAGTCTGAAAATAAATAATATAGTTAAAAGATACAAAAAGAAAACTCTTGAGTTTTCTTGGCGACTTTGCGTCTTTGCGTGAAATTAAATATTTTTATAACGAACTATTATTGTAATGAACATACACTAAAATGTTTTAGAAAAAATCATCTATTTTTGCAAGCCAAACATAAAAAATAATGAATAAACCCCAATCACAAAGTCTGCTCACGAATTACCTTTTGTTGCTCACCGGAGTACTTTGCATTTCGTGGTCGGCTATATTGGTAAAAACAGCTAACATCAGTGGCTTCGGCTCAGGTTTTTATCGCCTTTTGTTTGGCACCCTTGGTATTTTGCCGGTTTGGTACTTCTTTCGTAAACCGGTTTACAGCATACGCGGTATTAGAGTTGCCATTATTTGCGGAATTCTTTTTGCCTTCGATATTGCTACGTGGAATTCGTCCATCATGCTTTCAAAAGCATCCGTTTCAACACTTTTGGCTAATCTTGCTCCTGTTTGGGTAGGATTGGGGGCATTATTATTTTTCAAGGAAAAACTCACTAAACTTTTCTGGTTTGGAACAATGATAGCCATAACCGGTGTAGCAGTAATTATTGGCTTCGACCAAATTAAACTCACGGGGTTAACATTAGGAAATTTACTTGCAATACTGGCAAGTGTTTTTTACGGTGCTTATTTGCTTACGGTACGCAAAGGTAGAAACACACTTGATACGGTATCGTTTACTGCCGTTTCAATGATTACCAGCACCATTGTTTTAGGAATCATTTGTTTTGTTACCTCTACCCCACTTTCAGGGTTCAGTAATATAACCTGGATTTCGCTTATTGCGCTCGGATTGATTCCGCAACTTGTGGGTTGGTTAGCCATCAATCAGGCATTGGGGCATATTCATCCTACACTTGCATCGGTAACATTGTTAAGTCAAAGTGTTTTTACTGCGCTTTTTTCGGTACCTGTATTGGGTGAATTGCTTACCACTGCCGAAATTATGGGAGCAATAGTCGTTTTAGTCGGTATTTTTCTTGTAAATTACCGCAATCAACAAAAATGAATAATGAATAAACCATATAGTTTCGCAGGAAATTTTCCCTACAACAATTATAATCAAGTTCTGAAAAAAGAATTCGGTGGCAGAGTACAAAAAATATCCATCCACGCCGGATTAACCTGTCCGAATCGCGATGGAACCAAAGGAAGAGGCGGTTGCACTTATTGCAACAATCAATCTTTCGTACCTGAGTATTGTCATCCGACCAAAAGCATCACACAACAGGTAAACGAAGGAATTGACTTTTTTAAACGTAAATACGAAAACCAAGCATACCTTGCCTATTTTCAGTCGTACACTAATACATATGATACTCTAGAGAATTTAATACAGATTTACGAAGAAGCACTCTCTCACCCAAAAGTAAAAGGAATTGTAATTGGCACCCGTCCCGATTGTGTAAACGATGAAATTCTGAAATATTTTGCTCAATTATCCGAGAAATATTATGTGATGATTGAATATGGTGTAGAAACGACCGAAAACAGTACTCTATCATTTATAAATCGGGGACATGATTACGAATGCTCGGTTGAAGCTATCAGAAAGACAGCAACATTGGGAATTAAAACCGGTGCTCATTTGATCCTCGGATTACCACTTGAAGCAAAAGAAACAATTTTAAATCATGCCCGTAAAATTTCTGAATTACCGCTCACTGCCATCAAATTACATCAACTTCAACTGATTAAAGGAACAACAATGGCACATCAATTCAATGCTCATCCCGAATGGTTTCGGTTGATGTCTGCCGATGAGTATATTGATCTTGCCATCGATTTTCTGGAACTTTTGCGTCCAGATATAGCTGTTGAGAGGTTTGTTTCGCAATCTCCTTCCGAATTTCTCATTTCACCCGATTGGGGTTTGAAAAATTTTGAATTTGTAGCAAAAATTGAAAAACGTTTGCGAGAAAGGAATACGTGGCATGGAAGGTTGGTGAATTGGTGATTGGTTACTCTGAATCATTTTTACTTTTTTGCAAATAAGCAATATATCCATTCATTAGTCTCAGGCATTTATCAATTTGTAATCTAAACTCATTAAGCTGTTCTTCTGAAATGTAATTTTTATCATAAGCACAAATTCGATGATCTAAAACTTCTGAGACAGAACCCCGAGAATTCCGACAAAATTTTGAATTATCCTGAAAATTGAATCTCCCATGTTCTTCTGCAATATTTGCTGTAATTGATCTACTGGCTCTTATCAACTGATCCACCAAACGATATTTTTCTTCAACCGGAAATGTTTTTACCAAAACTGAAATATGCATTCTTAAAAAACCTACACTCTTTCCAAACTTCCATACTCTCAAAACCAGATGCCAAATCATAGATTATTTAAAGTTATTCAATAAATTCGAAAAAAATCGCAAATAATAATCAACAAATACCCAATTCATCAATTAACTAATCACCAATTAACCAATCACTCCACCTGTTTCACTCCTATTAACCTGTCGTACCTTTCGCCCCAACCACGGTGAAACACATAAATAGTATATTCGTTGCGGGTTTGCCAGTAGCTGCCATCAATTTTTTCGACCGAAGCTTTTCGGGCACCTTTGGGTACAAACCAATATTGATAATTATAACCACCCTGTTTCAATAATACCGATTTATAATACATTTCGTTTTTCGAATCGTATTGCATTTTGGAATAATCATTCATTTGGTTATAATTAAATTCCCCTCCCAAGTAAATTTGCCCATCGAAAAAAGGTTGCTGAACGGGCACTCGAAAATGCACGAGCATATAATCAGCTTCGGTATGTACATTTTCGAACGACTCCTGAAAGTTTATCAGAAATTTACCGTTCACATCAAAATTATGCATATAAGTTTTGGAAGTGTTTACCTTATCGGGTGTGAGAAAAACTTCATAATGTGGCTGAACATATTTCACATCTTCAATGCCTTCGCTGGCTGAATAAACCGATGATATATCGAAGCGATGATATTCATTACCTCCTTCGAAAATAAGTTGACGATTGTTGGCATAACTTAGCTTGTCCCCCGAAAGAAATGTGGGTTTCAATCCACTAACTTCATTGTCCAATCTGTTGTTTTGACGAACAACTACTTTAATTTCAGTATTTGGATCACGAACTTTGTATCCTTTTAATGCCACCTCCATATCAATTTGCTGCAATCTTCCATTCAATTCAGTATCTGTATTTCCACGAACCGAAGCTGAAATTCCAACTTTTGGCTCCACTATCGAGAAACATGCTACTGCCACAGGATCTTCCGGTTTATTATCCTGATAAATAATCACAGCATAATTCCCAGAAATTTTGAATGACATATTCTCATTTGGCAAATAAAACCGGTAGTGGGTATAAAGATACGTAGTATTGACTGAAAGTGTATAGTCAGTTATGTCTGCATTTGTAAATCCGGATAGATATTCATTACTCATTAATTCCGAAGGTGTACGGTCGGCATTCAAATGAATTACTTTGTATCGATAAGTGCGTGAATCGTGTGACATTTGATCAAAACTGAATTCAAGTAAATCACTTCCATTAAGTTCAATTATGGGTAAAAGAAATTTTTGATCCTTTATTCCGGCCTGAAGAGTTTTAATATCAGATTTATAAATGCGTGTGGAAAGTGGCGTCTGACTTGAAAGAGCAAAAGTTTGAGAAACCAAAAATATTATCAGAAAAATTTTGAACATAAAGTCTTAATTTTTGTTTGTGAATACTGATTTATTCAATAACCTTGCCACAAATATAATCATTATTTTAATGGTAATAATTTTTCATAAAAGTAAAATGTTTAAGAGTAAAAAACAATAAAGCTTCAGTTACATGCGATTATAAATTTTTCATGTAGAAAGCATTAAATTACTTAAATTAATTCACATAAATCCAATACGTTAGAAATCAATGTGTTACAAAACTTTTTTTAATTCAGGAAATTTTTATTTAATTGATAGATGAAATACATTGAAAAAGATGTAATTTTGCAAAACTTTCAAATAATACAAGCAACTGTCATAAGTATCTAATAATAAAACAATTACATAATTTCAATTTTTCAAACAAACCAACGCAGAACCTAATTATAACACAAAACATGGGAAAAGTGATAAAAATCAAACGTGGTTTGGATATTCAGATAGGCGGCAAAGCTAAGGAAATAACAGGTGAAAAGCTTATTTCGGACGAAATAGGATTGATACCTGAATATTACCACGGAATAATTCCAAAAATGTTAGTAAAAGAAGGTGATAGTCTGAAGGCTGGTTCACCCGTATTTTACGACAAAAATCATCCTTCTGTATATTTTACATCACCTATTAGCGGAAAACTCAAGGCTGTAAACCGCGGTGAACGTAGAAAAATACTAAGTATAATTATCGAAAACGATAAAAAGTATGAATCTGAGTCTTTTGAAGTAAAGTCTGCTTCGAAACTTCAACCTGAAGAGATTAAAAATCTACTCCTTACTTCCGGTTTATGGAGCTACATTAAACAACGTCCTTATGATGTTATAGCAAATCCTGAAATAACTCCCAGGGCAATTTTCATTTCTTCATTCGACTCTGCACCGCTTGCTCCGAACAATGACTATGTAATCGGAAGCCAAATGAAAGATTTTCAAACCGGTATCGATATACTTAAGAAAATGACCGGTGTTGAAATTCATCTTGGCCTAAAATCAGGAAATAAAATTTTCGAAAACGTTAGTAATGTAACCATTACTTATTTCGATGGTCCACATCCGGCAGGAAATGCAGGTGTACAAATCAATAACATTGCGCCTGTTAATAAAGGAGAAATGGTTTGGACTATTAATGCTCAAGATGTTTTATTTTTTGGTCGTTTGTTTAATAACGGAAAAGTTGATTTAACCCGAACAATAGCTCTTGTTGGACCGGAAGTTGTAAATCCACAATATTATGTTACAGTTCCGGGGTGCCAAATTCGTAAAATCTTATCTGGCAAACTTCACCGCAAAAATCTACATAGAATCATCAGCGGAAATGTACTTACAGGAATCAAATCAGGTGAGAATGATTTTCTTGATCCCTATGCTACTCAAATTACCGTTATTAGGGATGGTGAAGACATACATGAAATGATAGGATGGGCAATGCCACGATTCAATAAATTCAGCGTTAGTGGAACGTATTTAACGGGCATTTTCGAAAGTAAACTGTATAAAAAACTATTCGGACAAAAAAAATACGATTTTGATTCACGAATATTGGGCGGTGAACGCGCCATCATCATGTCTGGAGAATATGACAAGGTTTTACCCATGGATATTTTACCGGAATTTCTGTTTAAGGCAATGATTACAGGTAATCTTGACAAGATGGAAGCACTAGGTGCTTACGAAATTGCTCCTGAAGATGTAGCTCTTTGTGAGTTTGTTTGCACATCGAAACTTCCGCTTCAAAAAATTGTGCGCGACGCGCTTGATAATATGAAATCTGAACTTGAATAACAACTAAAACTCTCGCTTACGTCGGGACTTTAAATAATATGAATGCATTAAGAAAATTAGTTGATAAAGTGAAGCCGCAATTTGAAAAGGGCGGCAAATTTGAGAAACTGCATTCGGTATTCGATGGATTTGAAACCTTCTTGTTTGTACCGAATAAAACCTCGAAATACGGCACACATATTCACGATGCCGTGGACTCAAAACGCACTATGATAATGGTAGTGCTCGCATTAATTCCAGCGCTGCTTTTTGGAATGTACAACGTAGGATATCAGCATTATCTTGCAATAGGACAAGAAGTTGGATTTTGGGATATGTTTTTCTATGGATTGCTGGCAGTTTTGCCCATAATTGTTGTCTCCTATGTAGTTGGCCTTGGCATTGAATTCATAGTTGCACAAATCAAGGGACACGAAATTCAGGAGGGTTTTCTTGTTACAGGGTTTCTTATTCCTTTGATTGTTCCGGTTGATACTCCATTGTGGATGATAGCGGTAGCAACAGCCTTTGCAGTTATTTTTGCAAAAGAAGTTTTCGGTGGTACAGGTATGAATATTTTCAATGTTGCACTTGTAACCCGTGCATTTCTCTTTTTTGCCTATCCAACTTTCATGTCGGGCGACAAAGTATGGATTCGAACAGGCGAAACTTTTGGTTTAGGTGCAGGCAAAGTAGTTGACGCGTTCTCGGGTGCAACCCCACTCGGACAGGTTGCAACTGCCACAACCTCTAACATTCAAATTGAAAACATTATTCGAGAACCAATTTCATTTATTGATGGATTTATCGGCTTAATTCCCGGCTCTGTTGGTGAAACTTCTACAATCGCAATTCTACTTGGAGCTTTATTACTACTTGTTACACGCGTTGCGAGCTGGAAAACAATGTTTTCGGTATTTGCCGGAGGTGCGCTCATGGCATGGGTTTTCAATATGATTGGTCCTGATACAGCTGTAGCCAACTTCCCATGGTATAATCATTTAGTATTTGGCGGATTTGCATTTGGTGCCGTGTTTATGGCAACTGACCCGGTAACTTCAGCACGTACCGAAACGGGTAAATGGATATACGGAGCTTTAATCGGAGTTTTGGCAATTGTCATTCGAGTACTCAATCCGGGCTATCCCGAAGGAATGATGCTTGCTATTTTGCTTATGAATATATTTGCCCCGCTTATCGACTATTATGTGGTGGATGCAAACATCAAACGTCGTCTGAAACGTGCCAAAACTAACTAAAAAACGGAGGATAAACGATGAATACAAATAAGAATAGTTATACTTTGATATATGCTGTCGTAATGGTGGTCGTAGTGGCACTTTTACTGGCGCTGGTATCGAGCGGACTGAAAGAGATTCAGAATAATAATGTGAAACTTGATAAGAAAAAACAGATATTGAGTTCATTAAATATTCAACTCGATGGTCAGGATGCAAACGCTCTTTACGAAAAACATATTGTAAAAGAAATCGTATTGAATAACAAGGGAGAAGTTATTTCTGAAAAAATGGGCGATGCATTTGTTATTGATGTGATCAAAGAAAATGCAAAAGCAGAGGAAAAAAGACAGTTGCCACTTTATGTAGCCCAGGTCGATGGACAAACCAAATATATTATTACAATGCGTGGTGCAGGTCTCTGGGGTCCAATATGGGGTTATATTGCTCTTAACGATGATAAAAACACTGTATTTGGAACATATTTTTCACATGCCAGTGAAACTCCGGGTCTTGGAGCAGAAATTGCACATCCGGCGTTTCAGAAAAAATTTATAGGAAAACATATTTTGAATGATGCCCGTGATTTTGTTTCGATAGCAGTTGTGAAACCCGGACATATAGCCGAAGGCAAGGATTATATAGATGGAATCTCAGGTGGAACAATAACAAGTAAAGGTGTGGAAAACATGCTTTTAAATAGTATCGGACAGTATAAAGTTTATTTAAAAAACTAAAGGAGGAACCGAAGAATGAGTAAATTATTTTCAGAAAAAACAAAACAGGTTTTCTTAGGTCCACTAAGTAAAAATAACCCGATTGCTGTACAGGTTTTAGGTATTTGTTCAGCGCTTGCAGTTACTGCAAAACTTGAACCTGCGATAGTTATGGGCGTGTCCGTAACAATAATTGTGGCTTTTGCGAATGTGATAATTTCGTTACTTCGCAACACAATACCAAACCGAATCAGAATTATTGTACAATTAGTAGTGGTAGCAGCTTTGGTTACAATAGTTAGCGAAATACTTAAAGCATTTGCTTATGATGTAAGTGTTCAACTATCGGTTTATATTGGACTGATTATTACAAACTGTATTCTAATGGGTCGTCTCGAAGCATTTGCTATGGGCAATAAACCTTGGGAGTCGTTTATTGATGGTTTGGGCAATGGCTTTGGTTATGCATGGATTTTAGTCGTAGTGGCTTTCTTCCGTGAACTTCTCGGTTCTGGTACATTACTTGGTATGAGAATAATCCCTCAGACATTATATGACGCAGGTTATGTAAACAACGGGTTAATGATTCTACCGCCAATGGCACTTATATTAGTGGCATGTATTATTTGGGTACACAGGACAAGAAACAAAGAATTACAGGAAAAATAAACAGTAAACAAGGAAACGAGGAAACAAGGGAATAAAGAGTTACATAATTTTAAAAACATATTTTTCTGCCTGCTTCTCGTTTACAAATTATAATTATAATATGGAAAACTTAGCCAGTATATTTGTAAAATCGATATTTGTCGATAATATGATTTTTGCATATTTCCTCGGGATGTGTTCGTATCTCGCAGTTTCGAAAAATGTAAAAACTTCATTGGGTCTCGGACTTGCAGTAATTTTCGTATTAGGTATCACACTTCCTGTAAATTACCTACTTGAAAATTATGTACTGAAAGAAGGTGCTTTAACATGGTTAAGCCCTAATTTGGCATCGCTAGATTTAAGTTACCTTGCATTTATTTTATTTATTGCGGTAATTGCAGCTATCGTACAATTGGTTGAAATGGTGGTAGAAAAATTTACACCTTCTCTTTATGCTTCGCTTGGTATTTTTCTTCCGCTTATTGCTGTTAACTGTGCAATTATGGGAGGTTCGCTTTTTATGCAACAAAAAGCATTTCATAGTATTGCTGAAGCTACTTCATATGCGCTCGGATCGGGCGTAGGTTGGTTATTGGCAATTGTTGGGTTGGCAGCTATTCGGGAAAAAATGGAGTATTCAGATGTACCTGCTCCTCTGCGAGGTTTGGGTATTACATTTATCACCGTAGCTTTGATGGGTGTAGCATTTATGGCATTTTCAGGATTGAAAATCTGATTATCATTTTAGTAAATAATTTTATTTCGAAACATTAACGCAAAAACAAATAAATCCGGCCCGGAACAATAAGAATTTCATGAAATAAATTTCGTGAAAATTTTAGAAGGGTAAAAAATTATGATATCAGCAATTAACACTACTATGGTTATCACCAGTCTGGCAGTTTTTCTGTTGGTGATTCTTATTTTGGTAATTATTCTGCTAGTAGCAAAGCAGTATCTTGTAGCTTCGGGTGATGTAACCATAACAATTAACGGAGAAAAGCAGGTAATTGCGCCTGCAGGCACAACATTGCTCAACACACTTTCATCACAGAGCATTTTTCTACCTTCGGCTTGTGGTGGTGGAGGTTCGTGTGCTCAGTGCAAATGTCAGGTATTGGAAGGCGGTGGAGAAATTTTGCCGACAGAAGTTGTACATTTTACACGTAAGGAGATAAAAAATAACTGGCGACTTGGTTGTCAGGTAAAAGTAAAGAATGACATGTCCATTCAAATAGATGAATCAATTCTGGGTGTTAAGAAATGGGAATGTGAAGTTGTTTCTAATAAAAATGTGGCAACATTTATCAAGGAATTTATAGTTAAACTGCCCGAAGGTGAACACCTTAATTTTACATCCGGTGGTTATATTCAAATTGATATTCCGAAATACGAATTAAAATATACCGATTTTGATATCGATGAGCAATTCCGTGGTGATTGGGATAAATTTAAAATGTGGGACTTGAAAGTTGTTAACGATGAAGAAACCATGCGTGCATACTCAATGGCTAATTATCCTGCCGAAGGCGATATTGTAATGTTAAATGTGCGTATTGCTACACCACCATGGGATCGTGTAGCCAACAATTGGATGAACGTAAAACCCGGTATTTCTTCTTCCTATATTTTTAATCTGAAACCCGGCGATAAGGTAATGGTATCGGGTCCTTTTGGTGAATTCCATCCACTGCTTCATACCAAACGTGAAATGCTTTATATTGGAGGTGGAGCAGGTATGGCACCATTACGTTCTCATATTTTACATTTGCTCAATACATTAAAAATTACCGACCGTAAAATATCGTACTGGTATGGTGCACGTTCGAAAAAGGAAATTTTCTACGAAGAAGATTTCAGAAAACTCGAAAAAGAATTTCCAAATTTCACATTTAATATTGCTTTAAGTGAACCCCAACCGGAAGATAACTGGACAGGAATGGTTGGATTTATCCACCAGGTTATTCATGATAATTATCTGAGAAATCATGATGCTCCGGAAGATATTGAATACTACATGTGTGGTCCCGGTCCGATGGCAAAAGCAGTAGAAAAAATGCTGTGGGATTTGGGTGTTCCTCGCGAAATGCTCATGTTCGACGATTTTGGTGCTTAAGGTATTAAAAGAGATGCGGTTAAAGTGTCTCTTTTTTTATTTCAAAAAAAATCAGCATTTTTGCTTACTGAATATTTACTTCTAAAAATTTCAATGGTTTCATTTGCGATTAGCCATCACCTCTTAGTCAATTAGGTGCTGTTAAAGTAAAATATTTATTTAACAAAAAAAATATACAACAAAAATATATCAAGATTTGTTAGAGAATATATAATTTTATAACTTCACACAGTTATCAATATAAAAGAGTCCTTTCAAACAAAATGTAAACATTATATTATCAATTGTGAATTAATTATTTCCAAAATTTTTCCCGAATTGAATATTAAAAAATATACTGTTATGAAAAAACTACTTATTCTTCCGTGCTTTGCATTAATGGCATTTTTTGCAAGCTCACAAACATTGCCACTTGCTATACAAATGACGACTTCCAAAAGTAAGGGTGAAATTATCTCAATAGATATTGCTAAATACACTCCAGGTGATATACAGATTGACTGGGGAAACGAGATAAAAGAAACTTATACCATTAGTAATATTTCAAAAAACATTAGAGGAACAACCGGTGCGGATAATGCCATTATTAAGATTTATGGCGAAAGTATAACTTTTCTTGAATGCCAAACCAACAAACTCACTTCACTTACAGTATCAAATAGTCCGGATTTAGTAAAATTATATTGTGGTAATAATTCATTAAGTGAGTTAAATATTCAATCTAATTTGAAACTCGAAGTTCTCTCAGCATATAGTAACTCTCTGTCATCTATCGATGTTAGCAAAAATACAAAACTTGAATATTTATCGCTGTCTATCAACAAACTTACCTCATTAAACGTAAAAAACAATATATATTTGTGCGATCTGTTTTGTGATTTAAATCTTTTGGATGCTTGTGCCTGGAATGATTTGTACCGCTCACTCCCCGACCGCAGCAAGGAAGCTGTAAAAGGAAAACTCTATGCCGGTTATCCGGCTTCTAATACCGAATTAAAAAGCAGTAATACAAAATTAGTCACACCCGGATGGAGCGTTCTTGAAAGTTATCATCCCGATGAAAAAGCTGTTACAGGTGATGCTACCGGATGTTACAATGCTCTGTTTACTACATCCAAAGATATAAATCAACCAATCAGTTTAAACCTGACATTAAGCACTGCAGGTTTAGTAGATGTAAACTGGGGAGATGGAAACTGGGTAAAGTATGAAGTAGGAACAAGTGGAACGGCAATTAATGGAACTACGAAAGCTAAAAATGCCATCATTCGTATTCAAAACGACAATTTAAGAGAGATTGATTGTAGCGGAAATCAACTGATTGAAGTCGATGTAAGAAAATCTGCAAACATCACCCAGTTACATTGCAATAACAATAATCTGGAGTGGTTAAATCTTACTGAAAATAAAAAACTTACCGTTGTATCATGCTACAGCAACGCTTTTACAGCCTGCGGATACGACAGTATTTACCGTTCGTTACCGGACAGAAGCAGTTTTATACCAATAAGCGGTAAATTATATATAGCTAACACATTGGTAAAATTGCCGGCAAGTATAACTACAAGCAATACCAAACTGGCAAAAAGCCAAAACTGGAAAACTTTGAACAAAATAAACGAAGAAGTTTTAACAGGTGATGGTACAGGATGTAATACTGCTCTTGCTGAAATAAACCAGTTGGTATCTCTCTATCCCAATCCAGTAAATGACATACTCAGAATTTCATTACCTGAGCAAAATTATAATTTGAAAGTAATCAATATGACCGGTGAAATACTTATAAATAAAAAAATGGAAACTAATAACTTGCAAGTAAGCCAATTAGAGCCGGGTATGTACATTATTATCATCGACACAGGAGAAACATTACGAAACATGAAATTTGTTAAAACTTGCAACTCAATTAAATAAGAAATATGCTAAAAAATTTGACAGCTTATCTTATGGAGTTACATTAACAAAAACATGCAAGTTGATGCGTTTCAGGGGCGAAATGAATTATCACCGATTCTTTCAGGTTTCATAACAATGGCATTAATAAATCGTCGCATATGCTGACTGTTTTTATCGATACCATTGGAAAATCGAACTGGTAAATTGTTTATCAAAAAGACATTACGTCTAATATTTTACCAATGCTCAAGTTTTTAAAGCTTTATGTGGATCGGTTTGTATTTTTGATAAAAAAAATTGTTTTTGATAAACTCCAATACAAACAAGGTTTTCTTTATCATCTCACTCAGGAATTACGCGATGGTATTGATAGTAATATCACAAAAGAAATTGCTTCCATCGATCCCGTAAAAATTTGAAAGCGAAAAGAAATATATGATTTTCGTGTTGATGAGGAAATAATCAGAATTGTCAATCAGTTTATATTTTCAAAACTTAATACAATTTTTTCACATAAATTGGTTAGTCTCTTACTCTTTAATTCCAAATTTATCAGCATCTTTCCATACTGCAAATTTATTCCGATAAACATTAAGCTTTTCAATTGATATTTCACAGGTCTGTATTGAAGTTACATTCTCAGGTAAAAACAGTAAGTTATTAGCTTTAAAATCAAGCATAACAGAATGTCCATTGTAAGTAATACCATTGCCATCAATCCCAATTCTGTTTACACCACAAACGTAAGCTTGATTTTCGATGGCACGTGCTTTTAATAAAATATCCCAATCGGAAATACGCCGTTCAGGAAAATTTGCCACATAAATCAACATATCATATTCATTATTCACATTGCGTGACCAAACAGGGAAACGAATATCGTAACAAACAAGAACAAAAATTTTAAATCCGCTAAATTCAACCAATAGTTTTTGATTTCCTTTTGAAAAATAATGATGTTCGCCACCCATGCTGAAAAGATGCCGTTTATCGGCGTATTCAAATCTGCCATCAGGGTAAGCAAAAAAAGCACGATTAAAAAACTTGCCTGCTTCATTTACAATATAACTTCCGGTAATGGCAAAATGAAATTCAGTTGCCCAATACCGCAACTTTTGTTCAGTAATGCCTCCGGGAGTTTCAGCTAAATGTAATTGTTCAGTACAAAATCCGGTAGTAAACATTTCAGGTAACACAACCAAATTCGTTTTATCAGAAAGCTGCTGAAGTTTATTTTCGGTTTGTATTAAATTTGCTTTTATATCAGCCCAAACTATTGTATCCTGAATAAGTGTAATTTTCATTCGAATGTTATTGATTAATTAAGCAAAATTTATCAAACGCTGAATTTCTCCGGATGTTTTGGAGTTACATTACGATAAAAATCTCTAATAATTTGCATATCAGCTTCTTCATTACCGGTTGGCATAATCGTTTTTGAAATTCCTATTTCCTTTTTCCCATAGTCGATGTATGCAAGTTGTATGGGTACACGGGCACCAAGAGCTATGTAATAAAATCCCATTTTCCATTGATTTGCCAAACTTCGGGTACCTTCGGGCGTAATGGCAAGATGAAAAGTTTCACGACTATTGAACAAGTCCACCATTTGTTGGGTTACCGATGAACGTTTTGATCTGTCTATGGGTACTCCTCCCATAGCAGAAAAAAGGTTTCCCAATGGAAAGAAAAACCACGATTTTTTCATAAGGAATCCGGCTTGGCGACCTGCTGCCCAATAATACAATTTACCCACTACAAAATCCCAGTTTGTAGTGTGAGGTGCAACACAAATCACGCTTTTCGGTGGTTCAGATTCAGGTATAATCGTTTTCCAACCACTAATTTTTAAAATCCATTTGCTAAGTTTTTGCATATTTTTACTAAGTTTATTTCAACCGAATACTGAAAAGATTAGAAAAACAAATTACCAATTTATAGGTTTTTTGCCATTATCCATTAAATATTTATTGGCAGCAGAAAAATGTCCACAACCTATAAATCCCCGATAAGCGGAAAGTGGAGAAGGATGAACAGTTTTCAATACCAAATGTTTTTTTGTATCAATCACTGCACCTTTCTGCTGCGCATAGTTTCCCCAAAGCATAAATACAATATGTTTGCATTTTTCTGACAGAATGCGTATAACAGCATCGGTAAAGGTCTCCCACCCTTTTCCCTGATGTGAGCCTGCCTGATGTGAACGAACCGTAAGCGTTGCATTTAATAATAATACACCTTGAGTCGCCCACCGTGAGAGATTCCCTGTTTTGGGAGCAGGAATTCCCAAATCTCTTTCAATTTCCTTAAATATATTTTCGAGCGAAGGCGGAAAACTAATCCCATCATTTACCGAAAAACACAAACCATGTGCCTGTCCCGGTCCGTGATATGGATCCTGCCCTATAATGACTACTTTAACATTATCGAACGGACAAGAATCGAAAGCATTGAAAATAAGATTTCCGGGAGGATAAATTGTTTTGGTACTATATTCGTTGCGGACAAATGTTGTAAGTTGCTCAAAATAGGGTTTATCGAATTCAGATTGCAACACTTGTTTCCATGAGGATTCTATTTTTACATCCATTCTCTTTTTATTCCGTTTGATTTAACCTGGAATCAGAAAAAATAAAAAAATCTATTTTTTCATTTCAGCATTTCTTTGTCGCAACACTTCGTAGATTATAACTCCAGCCGCCACTGAAACATTCAGCGAAGCAATCGTTCCTAACATAGGAATGCTAACTATTTCATCGCACAATCGTAAATTTTCAGGTGCTACACCTTCATCCTCGGAACCCAAAACCAAAGCTACAGGACTGCATAAGTCGGTTTCGGTGTAATTCTGAGTAGCCTTTTCGGTAGCTGCTACAATTTTTATCCCACAAGAAGCAATATATTTCAGTGCATTTGTTAAACTATGTTCTCTACAAACAGGAATTTTCATGAGCGCACCTGCTGAAGTTTTCACTGCATCACCATTGAGTGCAGCTCCTCCTTTCAACGGAACAACAATTGCATCAACACCTGCACACTCACAGGTACGGGCAATTGCTCCAAAATTGCGAACATCAGTAATTCCATCGAGTACTACTATAAAAGGCATACGACCTTCTTCATACAGTGTGGGGATAATATCCTCAATGTGCTGATATGCCACAGGTGATATAAAAGCTATTACACCCTGATGATTTTTCATTGTAATACGGTTGAGTTTTTCGAGCGGCACTTTTTGTAACGGAACTTCCATGTTACCTATTGCCGAAAACAACTCTCGTGACAAATCACTTGTCATATCTCTTCGAATAAGTATTTTATCAATTTCTTTGCCCGCCTGTATTGCTTCTATCACTGCCCTGATACCAAATATCATATCCTTTTCGGGGCGTTGTTTGTTTCTATAATTTATCATTTATTTTAAAAATTAAATTTTTTGTACATCAATTTCAGACCGAAGTGTTTTCATTAACTCAATTCTTTCGTCTGAATAAGTTTTATCAGTCTCATTCTGATACTGTAATAATTTCAGTGACTTCTTTTTTAAATTCATGCTTTCTATCGGTTTATTAAGTAATTGATAAGCCTCTGCAGTTTCGAGTATAAATTCTGACAGTTTTTGAATAAATCCGCCTGTTAAATCCAGCTTAATTATCTCAACCAAGAAGGTATCATCTTTATATTCAAGGATCTTTGATAAATCGATATTTAATAAACTGCTGAAAGTTTCACTTGCAACCTTTAGGCATTTATCAGGTTCGTTATTAAGTCTCAAACCATAAATTTGTTCGATAGCAGTAGTAAGATTTTCGGATTTTCGCCGTATGTAATTTATTGGAGACATTGATTATTATTTACGAATTACAAATTACGAATTACGAATTTAGAAAAAAAAAAATATATTGTATAATCAGAGATCGTTGTTTCATTTTTTATATGTAATGATCATTCAGTGAAAGTTTCACATTTGCAAATCAATATACAAAGGAATAATATCTGCTTTTTGGCAATTCTGAAAGCCATTTGCGATAATGCTATTCATGTCTTTAACCAAATCTTTGTATTCATTTCTGAGTCCGCATGTGTACATTTCTTTCAATGGATATTTTTCAAGAATATTTGCCATCATTTCATTTAGAGAGGGTGGAGCAGTCATTTTAATATACTGTTCATAAGTATATTTCAGGAAAACTACATTCTTGTTAATGCCCCGGTTATCAAGCAGATAATCGTTGAGTAAAAGTGTTGGTTTTGTTGGTTTCCCGTTCAAAGTGAGATCTGAAGGATCGGGATAAGAAACGATACGTGTGCGGTCATCGTTCATTATAACTGGTACATAGTCGTAAAAATCACGAATTGTTTTGTAGATTACTGCCGGAGCACTCGACAAATGTGATGCCACTTCACTGTTTGAAAGAATATTTTGTTGCATATTTTTTTTACTGCTACATGCTGTGAAAATAAGCATCATTACAAAACCTAAAAATAAGTATTTTCTCATGATAATTATTTTTTTATAAACTTGTGGATCCTAATTCCATCATTATAAATTGTCTGAAGTAAATAAGCTCCGGGGTGCAAATCGCTGATATTTTCAGATATCAAACCTGTTTGCGAAGGCGTAACAATACGAACCGTTTTACCGTAAATGTCCATAATTTGCAAACTTACAGGTTTTTGCTCTGATTTAAGATAAATAAAATCAGATGCCGGATTCGGGAAAAGAGTATCAGGATACATACTATATAAATCTACAGATGTTAAGTCTTCCTTCAATGTAAAATTTATTAAAGGAAATTCTGATGAACTTATTCTTGTCCATTTACTAGTGGCAGTACTAAAAGGATTATAATAATATACACCTATTCGATAATCTCCAGGGTCAAGTGCAATACTTCCCGAAAAGTTAAAAGTTTTGGTCTCATTGTTATCTAAAATCCCGGTTTGATAACCAATGTATGTTAATGAATAACCGGGTGTTGGTGGAAAAATATACGCTATAAGTTTGTTTTCGAAGTAACCACCACTATTTGTAATTGTTGCTGATAATGTAGCATTACTTGTAAAAATATTTTGAGGATCGGCAAATGAAATTTGTTTATTCAAAGTTAAAACAGGGGCTTCAGTTGGTTCGGTCAAAACTTCGACATTCACTGTATTTCCAAGTTGAGTTAACGTTGATGTATCTGTAATGTTATTACTTGTATCGTAAAAAACTGCCAGTTGATAAATTGCAGGTGCGAGAGTAACAGTTCCGTTTAGGTAAATATCTTTTGTTACTCCTGAAGGTATATTTACCGGATCGGTACAAACAATTTGCGAAATATCCTGATTAGTCGATGATTGTAATTTAAGGGTAATGGTTGAGTTATATTCGCCTCCATTATTGGTTATACGTAACTTAAACCTTCCGGTTTTATTTTGATACAGACTTCCAATTATTTCAGTAACATTTAGCGTAAGAGAAGGATATACATCCGTTGGCACACTGAATTTTATCAAAGCTGATTCAACCGTAACATTCAGATAATTAGGGGTTCCTGTTTTTCCTCTAACTATACTCCAGTTTGATGCTGAACTTTCTTTATATATTAAATAAATTCTGTAATTTCCTGCAGCAATGGAAGTGGGTATATTTAAATTGTTAAAAGTATAACTACTCCATCCGTAAAAACTTTTTATTGATATATTCCCTGAATTTAACACTTGTACCAAATTGTTTCCGTTAAATAATCCCACTCCAAAACTACCTGTTAAAGTGTTAATGCCGTAATTGTAAGTTCTTTGCGTTGTTAAATTAAAATTATCACTTCTACCCACTTGAGCAACTGAAGTTTGCAAAGGTTGATTTGTATAAACCAAATAAGTAGGGACAGACGATGGATTTGGTTTTTGAATACCGATAATCATATACTGATCGCTATTATATCCACCGGCATTTCCTCCGCCAATACCCAAATCGCTTGGATTTAAAGCAGAAAGTTCAAAATATCCGTCAGAAATTCCTCCCCAACCCCAGTTTATATGATACAGTCCGTTCTCGTCATAACCATCGCATACGAATATATGCCCGCTATCGTCTGCTTGTCCGTTATACAATACTGGGCGGTTATTGTTTAACTCCGTTTTTATCAAATTATTCCATTCACTATTGTTGTAAAAGTTTCGGATATAAACCTGAACATTCGTATCGTAACTAAAATACTTGAACAATGCACGGGCAATATCAGTAGTGTACGAACTGCTCGATTTATTAAAATCCATGTTAACAGCCACAGCTGCATGATACATAAGCGTAGCTACAGCATTTTTCTGAACTTCGGTACTTGCAGAATTATAAATACCTGTCATATTAGCCCAATCGTATTGGGTCTTAGAAAAATCGACACTTAAAGGAATCTTCAGTGTTTCTGTAGTGTATGAATTTGAACCTGTACCATTCAAAGGCCAATTGTAATACTTCATTACCATAGCTAACGCTGTAGCACCGCAGCCTACTGCAGCCCGAGTATTATTTGTTGAGTCAATTATCGGGCAAAGCAAATTATACGGACTGTTCTGATTCCATTTAATGTTCTTAAGCAATGGTAATACCGATGCAGCAAAAACTGAATTTTCTGTAGTATTTTGAATAATTTTAGCAGATACAGACTGCGAAGTTTCAGGCAATAATTCAAGGCTTTCAATTTCATTGGCATAAACCGATAGCCATTTTTGTAAATTTTCAGGTAAATTCTGTACATCAAAATTACCTTCCGTAGAATATCCAAGTATGGTTTTGGCGCGTTCATTTGCAGAAACTATTACAAATCCGTGGTTATCACCTGCATTAAATACATGAAAATATTTATCAGAATTAACTTTTTCGGTTTTTTTCAATTGAATTTGAAACGGACTGATAGCAGTTATGGAAGATGGTGATAAAGGAGCTTTTTGCGCTCCAAACTCCGCTTTTTTTAGAAAACCTAATGCGATGTTTGCTGCTTCGTCAACGTTACGTTTTGTTGCAAATGAAGGGACTAAAAAGCTTATTATAAGAATATTGACAAGTAAAAATCTGATTATTTTCATAAACTAATATGGGCGTTTGTTAATTTAATGATTCAAAGATAAAAAATATATCTGATTGGATAATTGATATTTAAAAGTATCATCAAAAAAAACGTCAACAGGAATAAAATTGTTCCTGCTGACGTAAAAATTATAAGGTGTATTTTACTTTTTTATAAATTTCAAATTCATTATTTTTGAATCATAATTAACCAATTGTAAAATATAAATTCCACTTTCGAGCATTGAAGTATTAATCTCAGTTAGTCCTAGGATAGGATTATTAATACTTATAAATTTCCGTCCCGAAATATCCATAACATTTAATACCGATGTTTTTTCTGTAATATTTATAATTAACTTATCGGTTACAGGATTTGGGAAGAACGTTGGGAGATTGTTATTAGCATTCTGATTTTCTGTCCACAATTCAGGTGCAAGTGTAAATTCTATTAAGGAATATGCCTGCGGAGAAATTAACTGCCAGCTATTATTTATTCGATAATAAGCAGCAATCCAATAATTTCCTAAGGGTAAATCAATACTACCCCGGAAAGTCACGGGTAAAGTTTCCCCTGCATCAATTATTACATTTTGATAACCAACATATCCCAGTGAAGAACCTCCTCCAACCGGAAAAATAAACGCAATCATACTGCCTTCGTAATAATTGTTTGTATTTCTGATTTCAGCCGAAAGTACAGCATTATTTTTGGGAACACTTGCATTGTTAGGGAATGACATTACACCGGTCATTGATATTGCAGGATCACCTGTTGGTTCAGCAAGAACATTAACAATAATAGGATCACCCTTTAGAATGTATGTATCGGGATTATTAACAGTATTAAATAAATCAATATACGAAGTAAGATAGTATTCACCGGGAGGAACGTTTATAGTTCCATAATATTGTTTATTCACTGTTTCGTTTGTTGCAATATTCAGCGGTGTAAAATCAAATTGTTGATTTACTGATGGGTTTGAGGTAGATTGAAGGTAAAGGATCAATCCTGAATTATATTCGCCACCTGTATTTGTAAGAGTAATATTAAACCTGCCTGTTTTGTTCTGATATAAATTGCCTGTTACACTGAATGCATTTCTGGTAAGATTTGGGAATGCAGCATCATCGCTTGAAAATTGAATAATAGAATTAGTAATGTTTACTATCAAATAGTTAGGTGTTCCTACTCTGCCACGCACAATTTGCCAGTCTGTTTCAGTACTTCCTTTATAAATAGCATAAAGTTTATAAATACCATTGGCTACACTTCCGGGAATATTTAAATTAGTAAATGTGAGTTCACCCCAACCATAATAAGAATCAAGAGTTACATTACCCTGATCAATTATTTGTACTAAACCCGATGAATTGTACAATGCAAGACCAATGGAACCACTGAACGTATTTACTCCAAAATTATAAAACTCAGTTAAGGTTATATCAAAATTTCCATGTCTTGTAGTTGTTTCAACCGAACTTTTCAACAAAGAATCGGTATATAAAACAAAACTTTCAACCGAAGCCGGATTTGGTTTCTGAATACCTTTTAATATTGATTGATTTGAGTTATATCCTTTTCCATCACCTCCACCAATACCAACATCTCCCGGATTAAGCGCTGTTATGGCAAAAAATCCATTCGATAAGCCTCCCCAACCCCAATTGAAGTGGAAATAATCATCATTGTCATATCCATCGCACACAAATGCATGACCTCCGGTTTGAGATGAACCTGAATATAATACTGGTCTTGAAGCATCAATTTCTGATTTTAACAACGCAATCCATTCTGCTCGTGTATAAAAATCTCGCGTGTTCAATTGTAAATTTGCATCGTAACCAAAATAGTTTTTCAATGCATAAGCAGCAGCATTCATAGATGTTCCACTTTCCGTATTATAATCCATGTTTGTTCCGGCTCCGCAATGATACATTAATGTGGCTACAGCATCTTTTTGTGCCTGAGTACTCGAAGAAGTATATGTATCGGTCATATTAGCCCAATCATAGGTGGTTGCTGAGAAATTAACATTTACAGGAATACCTAAAGTAGATGTAGTATAAGCATTTGAACCTGTCCCGGAAATCGGCCACTGATAGTATTTCATGATTTGAGCCATTGCAGTTGCAACACAACCTGTAGCAGCTCTAGATACATTAGCCGGGGGCAAAAGTGGGCACATATCATTGTAGGGAGAATTCTGGTTCCATTTTATTCCTCCAAGCAATGGTGCAACTCCGGCATTAATAACTTTTTGAGCTTTTACAGTTATATCATTTTTTCGGAGCGTTTGAGGAACTACATCCATTGTAGTTTCAGGTTTTTCACTAAGAAAAGTGAGTTCTTTTGCATAAAAATTGAGCCAATTCCTAAAGTTATCCGGTATATTATTGATATTAAAACTACCACTGTCAGCATATCCAAGTATGGGATTGGCTCTATCATCGGCCGAAACGATTACAAAACCAGCATTTTCGCCCACATTGTAAACATAGTAAAGTGGTAGATTCTTTGTTGCATTTTTGTTATCACTTACCGAACATAAATAACTTAGTTCAATACGGCTGATTGCGGAAGGTGCTTTCATTTGTGTTGGCTGACTTTTTTGTAAAAAAGTTCCGGCAAGTTCTCTTGCTTCATTCTGATTTCTGATTTTTGCATCGACACTCCATGCAATAAATAGAAAGATAATTAACGAAAGTGTAATTTTTTTCATTTTTAAAATTGAATTTAGATGATTTTTCTATATAAATAAATGAAAATGAGGATTAAGGAACTGAAAATAATTATCAGAAAACTTTTGAGAAAGAAGAATGCTTATAAACTACGTAACAAAAATATATAAAATTTGTTTATATGACATTAAAAACAACAAAAAAATCCTCTGAAATTTGATTTTCAGAGGATTTTAATTAAAATTTATGTTGCTACGATTATTTTACTGTATTCATATGAGCAATCAGGTCAAGAACTTTGCATGAATAACCCCACTCATTATCGTACCAGCTAACAACTTTTACAAATTTGTCAGTTAAAGCTATACCTGCTTTAGCATCGAAAATAGAAGTACGAGAATCTCCAATGAAGTCAGACGATACAACTTCTTCGTCGGTATAACCAAGAATACCTTTCAGATATGTTTCTGAAGCTTCTTTCATAGCTGCACAAATTTCTTCGTAGGTAGCCGATTTAGCAAGTGTACAAGTTAAATCAACCACTGAAACGTCGAGTGTAGGAACACGAAATGCCATTCCGGTAAGTTTTTTATTCAATGAAGGAATAACTTTACCTACAGCTTTTGCTGCACCGGTTGATGAAGGAATAATATTGCCGGCAGCAGCACGACCACCTCTCCAGTCTTTAGCGGAAGGTCCGTCAACTGTTTTCTGAGTTGCAGTTGTAGCATGTACAGTTGTCATCAAGCCTTCTACCATACCAAATTTATCGTTAATTACTTTAGCAATAGGAGCTAAACAGTTTGTAGTACACGATGCGTTTGATACAATCGGCTGACCTGCGTAAGTATCAGTATTAACTCCACAAACAAACATTGGAGTATCGTCTTTCGATGGAGCAGACATAACAACACGTTTTGCACCTGCTTTAATGTGTGCTTCGGCAGTTTCTTTTGTCAAGAAAAGTCCGGTAGATTCTACCACATATTCGGCACCAACTTCATCCCATTTCAGGTTAGCAGGATCTTTTTCAGCAGTTACACGAATGGTTTTACCATTAACTACCAACTGACCATCTTTTACCTCTACAGTACCTTTGAACTGACCGTGAATGGTGTCATAACGTAACATGTATGACATGTATTCAACACTTATCAAGTCGTTGATTCCAACTATCTCGATATCATTTCTTTGTTGTGCAGCACGGAAAACCAAACGTCCGATGCGACCAAAACCATTAATACCTACTTTAATCATTTTTATTTAGTTTAAAAATTAGTTTTTAAAATCGACTGCAAAATTACAAAAAAATATGCTGATTTACAAAACCACTAACAAATTATTGATGATTTTTGTAGTATTGCTGAATAAAGTCATTCGATAATAATTTCTTAATCCAAAAAATTATTAGTAAAACATATTTTTATCCCTATACCTACCTTTTTGACATGGAAATTTTTTCAGGATAAATTGTTATTTTACAGCTTCTTTTTTCTTTGTAGTGTCAATTTTGAAAATTTTGTAGAGTGGGCAAAAGTTTATTAAACTTGTAACAGTAAGCATAAACGCTACAATGAGCAAAACAATGCCCAAAGTACCGGTAATAATTTCTTTGTAAAATAACACAATTAACAACACAGCCAATGCTAGTCTGACTAGCTTGTCCGAAGGACCGATATTTGCTTTCATATCAAATGTTTTTTGAAGTTTATTTTAAATAACAATTTTAATATAGGTTATGTTTAAGGCTAAAAATAAAATTCTATATAAATCATCTAAATTCTAAGCTTTCCTCAAAAAACAATTTTTTAATCCTATACTTTTCATCAAAATTATTTATTCTGAATTATTTCCTCAACAAAATGGCTTCATAAAATTCAAAATCAAAATAAATCAGACATCGAAATTTCTTGTTACAAAAAAAACTTGTGTATCTTTGTCGCTTAAAATAATAGATAAATTAAACAATGGAAATTTCAGGAAAAATAATTGCTGTGCTGCCCCAAACAAGTGGCGAAGGAAGAAACGGAACTTGGCGTTCGCAGGATTTTGTCATAGAAACTGCCGATCAATATCCTAAAAAAGTTTGCTTAAATTTATTCAATGATAAAATTGACCAGTTTCCGGTAACAATGAACGATACAGTTACTGTAAGTTTCGATGTTGAAAGTCGGGAATACAATGGTCGTTGGTACACTAATCTTAGAGCTTGGAAAGTTGAAAAACAGGCAATACAAACGAATCAGGATAATCCTGTTACCGAAACTTCAATTCCAAAATTTGAACCTGCAGCCGGACAGGATGATGGCACAGGACTTCCATTCTAAAATTGTTTAAGTTTTACAAAAACTTTCTTTGTATTCCTGAAAGGATACAGAGGAAGTTTTTTTTATTAAAACTAGCTTAGAAGTATTTTGAAATAAAAAAGATTGAAATAGTATGACATATTGCACCTGCAAGCACAAATAAATGCCACAAGGTATGCGAAAATTCTATTTTCTTTATAGCATAAATTACTGCACCTACAGTATAGGCAATACCTCCAGCAATTAACCACCAGAGAATTATCATCGCTTTTTCTGCCGACAAAACATCAATCAAAGGCTTAAAAGCAACTACTACTGCCCAACCCATGGCAATGTAAACAGCCATTTCAATTTTTCCTTTGTTCTTAAAATTTCTAAAACTTATTACCCAACCACCGAGTGCTGCAGCCCAGATTATACAAAAAAGCAACCAGCCCCAAATGCCTTGTTCACGCAAAACAACCAGTGTAAAGGGAGTATAAGAACCTGCAATGAAAGAATAAATGGCTGCATGATCGAACTTCTGAAGTATCTTACGGCGTTTTGTATTTTTTGAAGCGTGGTAAATTGCGGATGCAAGGAAAGAAAAATTCATAAAAATTCCAAAAGTCAGACAGCTGTAAATAAGCCAGTTGTTAGCAATTAATACTGCGTTTTGCAACAAAATAATAGTAGCCGGAATACCAAATATTAAACCGAATAAATGCGTAACAACATTTGCTTTATCTTCGCGGGAAGTGTAGTTTTTCATAAAGTTATAATAAGAGTGGCGAGTAGCATTTAACGAATTGTCAATTACCAATCGCAAATTCACCAATTAACCGATCACTAATTAACCAATCACTATTTATCCAAAGTTCGAATAACACGATCAATTACAGCACTTTCGAATCCTCTGCTTTGGGCAAAAGCGAATAGTTTACCCATTTTTTCGTATTCGTATTCCCATTTAATCGTTTTCAGTTTTGTTTTAAGTATCAACGCCAGCATTTCTTCATATTCGCCATCATCGATTGTTTTCAATGCAGCATTTATCAGTTGATCAGATAATCCTTTTTGACGGAGCGCATACGAAATTTTTATTTTCCCCCATTTATTAAAATGAAATTTGTCCTTCGTAAAAGCCACTCCATATCGCTTTTCGTTTATAAAATCATCGGCAATCAGCTTATCTATAATTAATTGACGCCATTCATTTTTTACATCCCAGGCTTGTAATTTTTCATTCACTTCAGAAATACAATGCTCTGATATAGAGCAGTACGATGCTGCTTTATGTAATAATTCGTCGAATGTATATTCTTTTTTCATGATATTATATTTCACTTTGGTAGTGCAAATGTACTGATTTTTTATCAAGTTGTTCTATTTAATCAATATTTTACTCTCTACTTTATATCTTTGAAAATCTGATTTTTAAGTAAATGTATTTTTATTTTCAAAATAAATATTATTTTTTTAGGTAACAAAT
The DNA here is from genome assembly GCA_964396515.1 of uncultured Paludibacter sp. Classification (GTDB taxonomy): domain Bacteria; phylum Bacteroidota; class Bacteroidia; order Bacteroidales; family Paludibacteraceae; genus Paludibacter. The sequence continues at coordinate 2,342 of CAYNGF010000010.1, read as the reverse complement.
GAACAATTAGTAAATAAATAATGTAACTTTATAGCGAAAATGTTTACTTTTTAATATGACAAAAAAAGAGCAAATAGAGCAAACTGCTACTGAGTTATTTATGAAATATGGTTTCAAAAAAATAACCATTGAAGAAATTTGCAGCAAAGCGAAAGTCAGTCGCAAAACCTACTATACATATTTTGAAAATAAAAACGCACTTATTTTAAACATTTTAGAGAAAATGACTTCTGAAATGCTGCGTTCGTACAATGACTTAATTAATAATGAGTCTCTGAGTTTTTCTGAAAAAATAAAAGAACTTTTACGAATGAAATTTGAAGCGAACAAAGATTTTTCCATGGAATTTATAAGCGATTTTTTTCATCCTGATGCAGGTGAACTACTTATATTTTTTCGAAATCTTGTCAATGAATCGCTTCGATTAACTAAAGATTTTTTTGTAGAAGCGCAAAAAAAGGGCGAAATGAACCCGGCGCTCAATATCGACTTTGTGATGTGGAATATGCAAAAACAAATGGAAATCTGCTCTACATCTGAAGCTTTGGCAATGTTTGAGAATACTGAAAGCATGACCCGTCAACTTTCCGAACTTTTAATTTACGGTATTGTACAACCTGAAAGATAAATGAAAAAATCAATTTATATATTATTGCTATTGAGTTTTGCATTAGGGATTAAAGCACAATCCGATGAAAATAAAATTTCTTTTAGTGGGCAGGTTGTGGGATGGGTTACCACACAAATAGAAAACCCAGTCGTTGTACAACCGGGCGGAAGATTTGTTCCTGAATTAAAAGCTAAATTGTTCACCGGCAAACAAAGCTATTTCGATTTTGAGGCATCGCTGAATGTCAATGGCAATTTATATATTGAAAATTTCAAAAAATCTGATTTCGATGGAAAAATAAAGCCATACAGAGTGTGGACAAGATTTGCAAACGAAAATTTTGAAATTCGCACCGGACTGCAAAAAATCAATTTCGGACAGGCAAAAATGTTTCGTCCGCTTATGTGGTTCGATGGCATGGACATACGTGATCCACTTCAGTTAACCGATGGTGTGTATGGAGTACTCACTAAATATTTTTTTGATAATAACACTAATTTCTGGCTTTGGGGTTTACTTGGAAATAATCATCGAAAAGGCTGGGAATTTTATGCCACAGAAAAATGGAAACCTGAAATTGGAGGGAGAGCTGAAATTCCTGCAGGTAACGGTGAGTTGGCTTTCAGTACACATTTCCGAAAAATTGAATTTCAAAATCCGTTAATGTCATCAATAAAATATGAAAATCTTAAAGAATCGCGTTTGGGGATTGACGGAAAATGGGATCTTGGCGCAGGTATTTGGTTCGAAAATTCAACTATTATTTCTCAAAAAAACGATTTTCATGTGCCGCGTTTTCAGGAAATGTTAAATGTGGGTGTTGATTATACTTTTAATATTGGAAAAGGATTGGGATTTACAACTGAATATTTGTTTTTTCAGGTTGGCAACAAGTTTTTTACCGAAGGCTTAAAAATGCACCTCGTGGGTAGCATGTTGACTTATCCGTTAAATATTACCGATAATATTTCAGCGATTTTTTTTACAATTCCGGGCGAGAAACTTTATTTCAATTATGTGAGCTGGAATAAAACACTCGATAATTGGAGTTTTTATTTGATAGCTTACGTCAATCCAGAAGTTTCAAGTTTTTTAAACTTGAGTATGACTGAAAAAAATCTTTTTGCAGGGAAGGGGTTTCAATTTATGTGCAGTTATAATTTTTAGTATCTTTCTATAGAAAATTAGAAATAAAGAAACCTGTCAGGGTGCTTGCACCTTACAGCGTTTATAAAGAAACCATACTAAAAAATTAAGAAAACATTTCATTAATCGCAGACTTATCAAACGTAAAATACAAAGATATTATACTTTAAAAAAGAGATATAAACTTTTTAATATTGATTGGTTATTCAAAAATTAAAAAACATGGATAAAAAAACATTAGAAGCGGAAAAGATAAATGGAACTTCAATTGTTGAAGTGAAAAATCTGGTAAAAAAGTTTCCTGTAGGTTCAGGTTTCTTTACTGCGTTAAACGGTATAAATCTTACCCTTTACAAAGGTGAATTTGCCGGGCTTGTAGGTCCGAGTGGTTCGGGTAAAACTACTTTATTGAATATTATCGGTTCACTTGATGCACCAACAGAAGGCGAAGTTATAGTACTTTCAAAATCGGTAGGTAAACTTAATCCACGTCAGGCGGCACAATTAAGAAAAGAAGAACTGGGATTTATTTTCCAAAATTACAATCTGTTGCCTGTTTACACGGTTTTTGAAAATGTTGAATTTC
>CAYNGF010000009.1:0-56836 GCA_964396515.1 uncultured Paludibacter sp. | reverse complement strand
CCATCGATGAAGTGGCTGAAGATAAAATGGTGAAAGCAGTAGTATTTCGAGTAAGCTCACCCGGAGGCAGCGCTTACGGTTCTGAACAAATTTGGCACGCGCTTACCAATCTGAAAAAACAAAAACCTTTGGTAGTTTCTATGGGCGATTATGCTGCCTCAGGAGGCTATTATATTTCCTGCATGGCCGATCAGATTATAGCACAACCGAATACAATCACAGGTTCAATCGGAATTTTTGGAGTGATTCCCGACTTGAGTGGATTGAACAACAAAATCGGGTTAACTTTTGATGGTGTTAAAACAAATAAAATGAGCGATGCCATTTCACTTAACCGTCCTTTCAGACCTGAAGAACGTGAACTAATGCAAAGTTATGTTGATCGTGGCTATGAACTTTTTGTGAAACGTTGTGCAGATGGACGTGGAAAAAAAGTTGACGAAATAAAAGCCATTGCCGAGGGTCGGGTTTGGACAGGCGAAGATGCGCTGAAAATTGGTTTGGTAGACAAAATCGGAGGATTGGATGAAGCAATAGGCATTGCTGCCGAAAGAGCAAATCTAAAAAATTACATGGTCAAAGATTTTCCGGAGAAAGAGGATTTTGCAACAAAATTGATGAAAAGTTTTGGTGAAGATATGGAAACAAAATTTGTTAAAGCACGCTTGGGTGAAAATTATCGCCTTTTTAAATACTTAAAAGATGTAGAAAAACTCAACGGTATTCAGGCACGTTTACCCTACGAAATTATTATCAGATAAACATCTGAATGTTAAACAAAAAAACTGACCGGAAAATTATTTCTCCGGTCAGTTTTTTTGTTATTTTACTCAAATTAGTTTCCTTAACTTATTACAGGCTGTCGCCAAAATCTTCCTTAAATTTGGCGATAAGTTTTTGTGGCCAGTCGTTAACCGGTTCCAAACCTCCCATAAAGAAGCGCAATACAGGTGGTTCATAAACAAATTTCAATCCACCAATCAGTTTTCTATTGTCATAAAGCCACGTTAGACGGTCTTCCACAAATTTGATCTGCGAGAGTGTAAACACACGGCGAGGCACAGCCAAACGGAGCAGTTCCATATCAGCATAAGTTTCGTTGCCATATTCATCGCGTTGATTCGAAATTGAGCCACGCTCCATACCACGAATACCAGAGATAAGGAAAAGAGCCGCAGCAAGAGCTCCGGCGGGATATTGCGTTTGGGGAATATGATCACAAACCTGCATTGCATCAACATGCACTCCCAACACACCTGCGGGTTTAATGACCGGAATTCCTTTTTTATCCAACTCATCAACCAGATATTTGATATATGCCGGACTTTGGCTAATCATGGTTTCATCGAGTGTTTCATATAAACCGATAGCCATAGCTTCAATTTCACGTACCGACATACCTCCGTAAGTAGTAAATCCTTCGTAAAGAGGAACAAGTGCTTCAAGCTCTTTGATAATTTCAGGATTGTCGGTGCACATACCACCACCACGTGAAGAAGAAATTTTTCGGGCTGAGAAATAGCACAAATCAGCTAATGAAGTAAATGCGTGAATAACAGTTTTCATGTCAGTGCCTTTAAATTCATCTTCGCGTTGTAGAACAAGATAAGCATTTTCACCTAACAAGCTACAGTCGAGCACTACTCTAATTCCATATTTATCGGCAAGGGCTCGTACATCACGCATATTTTGTACAGAGAAAGGTTGTCCGCCAATAAGGTTGGTAGAAGCTTCCATGCGGATAAAAGGTATATTTTTTGGCCCATGATGAATAATTACTTCTTCGAGTTTTTCAATATTCATGTTTCCTTTAAACGGATGATCTGAATTCACAACATAGGCTTCATCGTAAAGTAACTCAGCAATCTGCCCTCCCTTATCGGTGATATGTGCCATAGCTGTTGTGAAATGATAGTTCATAGGCACCAGACTTCCTTTGCGGACATAAGCAAGCGAAATAATGTTTTCGGCAGCACGTCCCTGATGTACCGGAAGTAAATATTTTTTTCCTAATACATCCTGCACTGCCTTGTGTAAACGCTCAAAACTCTGTGAGCCGGCATAAGCATCATCTGCCTGCATCATCGCAGCCAACTGGTTATCACTCATGGCATTGGTACCCGAATCAGTAAGCATGTCCAGAAATACATCTTTCGTACTTAGTCTGAAAGTATTAAACCCCCCTTCATTAAGAGCTTCGAGTCTTCGTTCTATGGGAACGAGATGCAGTTTCTGAACAATACGAACTTTGTGCAATTCAAGAGGAATGTTTTCGCCACTGTAAAATTTAATGTTTTGCATGATTATTGAAAAAATAGATTTGTTAATATGTAAATTACAATTTGAAATTCAGAGAAGCTATATTTATTTAAAAAAAAGAGCGCCTGTGTAGTTTCAAGCGCTCCGATGAAGAAAAAACTATAATTGTTTTTTTTTCAGTTCAAAGCATTGTGATTGCAAAGATAATTAATATTTTATTTTTCACAAGGCTTTCTTTTTAATCTGTAAGTAAAACCGACAATTTTATTTGAATTTATTTATATTGCTGATTAAATGATTGTCAAAACGATTGCATTTCGTAGAGTTTATTATACACGCCGTTTTGATTGATAAGTTCCCTGTGTTTTCCATGTTCGACAATCTGACCTTCATGCAACACGTAAATTTCATCTGCATTAACCACAGTTGAAAGCCGATGCGCAATTACCAACGTTGTACGGTTTCGCATTAAGTTATCGAGTGCTTCCTGAACAAGTCTTTCTGATTCTGTATCAAGTGCAGAAGTAGCTTCGTCGAGAATAAGGATGGGGGGATTTTTTAAAATAGCACGGGCAATACTTACGCGCTGACGTTGCCCACCTGAGAGTTTGTTGCCTCTGTCACCAATGTTTGTATTATAACCGTTTTCGGTTGCTATTATAAAATCGTGTGCATTAGCTATTTTTGCAGCTTCAATTACCTGTTCCATCGTTGCATTTTCAACACCAAAAGTAATATTGTTGTAAAATGTGTCGTTAAACAGAATAGCTTCCTGATTCACATTGCCTATGAGCGCCCTTATATCTTTTGTATTCAGATGTTTAACATTCTTCCCATCGATAAGAATTTCGCCTTCTTCAACATCGTAGAATCTTGGAACTAAATCTACTAGAGTTGACTTACCTGAACCTGATTGACCAACGAATGCAACTGTTTTTCCTTTTCTAATCGTCAGATTTATATTTCTCAAAACCCAATCTGTTTGATACCTGAACGAAACATTACGGTATTCAATTTTATCTGTGAAACTTATCAGTTGTTCAGGATTTTCAGGTTCCTGAATTGTATTTTCACTTAATAGAATTTTATCGACTCGGGCAAGCGAAGCCAATCCTTTCTGAATGCTGTAAGTAGCTTTCGACAAATCTTTGGATGGATTGATGATACTGTAGAATATTACCAAATAAAAAATAAATCCAGATGCACTGATTGGCGCGTTATTACTCAGAATCAGTACACCTCCAAACCACAACAATACAGCAATTACTGCAGTTCCCATAAGTTCACTTATGGGATGTGCCAAATTAAACCGGTTATGTATCCGGCTGAAGGTTTTTCGGATTTTCTCATTCAGCAGGGAAAAACGTTCCTGCAGTTTGTTTTCGGCATTAAACGCTTTTACTACTCTGAGCCCACCAAGTGTTTCTTCAATTTGTGAAATCAGTTCACCGGTTTGTTCCTGAACAGCATTCGATTTTCGCTTCAGGCTTCTCCCTATTCTCCCTATAAGCCAACCACTAACAGGCAACAACAGAAGCACAAAAAGTGTTAATTGCCAACTCATTGTAAACAACACTATAAGGTAAATAAGGATAATAACCGGATTTTTTATTACCATATCGAGCGAACTCATTATCGAAACTTCTATTTCGTTAACATCGCCCGAAATGCGCGAAATAATATCGCCCTTGCGCTCTTCGGTAAAATAGCCAAGCGGAAGATTCAGTATTTTGTTGTAAAGTTTATTGCGTAAATCTTTTACTACACCGGTTCGGATCGGAACAAGATAATATGACGCCAGAAAAGATGTACCGACCTTCAAAGCTGTCATAAATATTAAAAACAATCCCAAAAAAAGTAAAGATTTGCTTTGACCGGATGTGTTGATAATATTTTCAACTTCAAACATTAAGTTGTTTTTAATGGCAAATGCTATTGATGAAAGCGAATCAGAAAAACTCCAGGGAATGTATTGTGTAGTACTTTTAGTAATTCCAAATAAAATGTTGAGTATGGGTATTATTGCCACAAACGAAAAAAGGCTGAATACTGTTGAAATAAAATTCATCAACAAACTCAGCAAAACATATTTTTTGTATGGTGGTAAAAACCGCTTTAATAATCCGAAGAAATTAAACATTTTATTTAGAGCAATGATTAATGAACAAAGAATAAAGACGATGAACTACATACGAAAAAGCAATGAAAAACACATTAAGATTAATTCTCCTATGTATAGGCATATTACGAAGTACAAAACAAGGAACAACAAACCTATTACACTCCTGTATAATTCCTTGGAGTTATTCTGCGCAATTCATCTTTAACAGTGTCATCCACATTAAGTGTCTCTATAAATTCCCTAATGGTTATTTCATTGATTTGCTCGTTTGTACGTGTAAGTCCCTTTAAGGCATTATAAGGATCAGGATAATTTTCTCTTCGTAAAATGGTTTGTATTCCTTCAGCAACGACAGCCCAGTTATTGTCTAAATCGCGGTAGATAGCTATCTCATTCAATAAGAGTTTATCAAGTCCTTTAAGCAAACTTTGGGTTGCTACAAGTGTATGGGCAAATGGTACACCAACATTTCGGAGCACAGTACTGTCTGTCAAATCTCGCTGTAAACGCGAAACAGGTAATTTAGCAGCAAGAAATTCAAGTACGGCGTTTGCCATACCCAGATTTCCTTCGGCATTTTCAAAATCGATGGGATTTACCTTGTGTGGCATTGCCGAAGATCCAACTTCACCTGCTTTAATTTTTTGCTTGAAATAATCCATCGAAATATACGTCCATATATCGCGACAGAAATCAATCAGTATCGTGTTCAAACGTTTTATTGCATCGAATAGCGCAGCCAAATTATCGTAATTCGATATTTGGGTAGTCCATTGTTCACGTTCAAGTCCGAGTTTATCATTCAGAAATTTATCCGCAAATAATTTCCAGTCGATAGCAGGATATGCTACTTTGTGTGCATTAAAATTTCCTGTGGCACCACCGAATTTTCCTGAAATAGGAATATTACGCATTTGTGATAACTGAACGTCGAGTCTGTTGGCAAAAACTCTGATTTCTTTGCCCAACCTTGTGGGAGAAGCAGGTTGACCGTGAGTTTTTGCAAGCATTGCCACATCGCGCCACTGATCGGCAAACTGGTTAAGTTTTTGCAGAATTTTTTCCGCTTCGGGATAAAAAACTTCTGTTAAAGCATCTTTTACCGATAACGGCACCGATGTATTGTTGATATCCTGTGAAGTTAGTCCGAAATGAATAAATTCTTTATAATTTCCTAGATTTAGCTCATCAAATTTCTCTCTGATAAAATATTCAACTGCTTTAACATCGTGATTCGTTATTTTTTCGTAATCCTTAACTTTGAGTGCATCAGCATCAGAAAAATTTGCGGAAATTTCGCGTAGTTTTGTCAATGTTTCAAACGGAACATTTTCCAACTGTTTTAATGGAACTTCGCACAAAGCGATAAAATATTCTATCTCCACAATAACCCGGTAGCGAATAAGAGCATACTCTGAAAAAAAATCGGCATACCTTTCTGTTTTTTGCCGATAACGACCATCAACAGGCGACACTGCTTTTAAAAATGAGAATTGCATATATTAAAAAAATTGGTTTGTTTCTGTTATTATACGAAGCATATTTTTTTTGAAAAACACATTACAACAGATTTTTGAGTTGCAAAGTTAATGAATTAAAGCAAACAAGAAAAGATTATATTTTTAGCTTGTATAAAAAGCAGAAATAATGTACTTTTGTTGTTATGATTATTTAAAATACAAAAAACACAAATTTCATTCAAAAAACTATAAACAGTTACCACATTGCGTTATATCAAAATCCATAAAGAAGGCCGGTTAATCCTCGTTTCGCTGCTATTTATCCTTTTTGCAGTAAACCTGTTAATTTATATGCAATTTCCGTATCCGGCAATGGCTATAACAACTATACTGTCTGCGCTCATAATGGTGTTTTTCACATTTTTTTTCCGGAATCCCACTCGAGTTGTTGAGATTGACGATCCCGGATTAGTGATTGCTCCGGCTGATGGTACTATTGTAGTAGTTGAACCCGTTGAAGAATACGAGTATTTTGGAGACAAACGAATACAAGTTTCAATATTTATGTCGGTGTTTAATGTGCATGCCAACTGGTATCCGATAGCAGGGAAAGTAATTAAAACCGAGCATCACAACGGACGACACATGGCAGCCTATTTGCCAAAATCGAGTCATGAAAACGAACGTTCAACAGTGGTGATTGAAACACCCGCTAAAACGCAGATACTTGTTCGCCAGGTTGCAGGAGCACTTGCACGTCGAATTGTAACCTATGCTCATGCGGGGAAAGAATGTCATTTGAATGAACATCTCGGATTCATAAAATTTGGTTCACGGGTTGATATGTTTCTCCCTTTGGATACTGAAATATTTGTAACCGTTGGAGAAAAAACCACCGGAAACGAAACTATAATAGCACGCCTCAATGAGTAACGAACTTACTATCGCCCGCGCTCAGCAAATGGTTGATGAATGGATAAAAACCTTTGGTGTGCGTTATTTCAGTGAACTTACGAATATGGCAATTCTAACCGAAGAAGTTGGTGAACTGGCACGGATTATTGCAAGAAAGTATGGCGATCAGTCATCGAAACCTTCGGATGAAAAATATAATCTTGATGATGAAATGGCTGATGTGCTTTGGGTACTTCTTTGCCTTGCCAACCAAACAGGAGTGAACTTAACTTCTGCATTTGAAAAAAATTTGCTCAAGAAAACCGAACGCGACAGTGAAAGACATTTAAACAATAATAAACTATTGTGCTGAAATATATAAATTTTAAAAATCTACTAATTCCTTTTTATGAACAAGTTCGAAGAATTATTTAATATTTACAATTGCAATATTACAGACCAGGAGGTGAAAAATGCAATTGAAAAAATACACAACGACAATTTTGTTTCCAACAACAATGTAAATGTTTACAAGCAGTGCCTGAACTTTATTGATCTTACTTCACTTAACAGTACAGATACTTATACCGGAATTATTTCGATGGTTGAAAAGGTAAATAATTTCAGCAATAATTTTCCACATTTAAACAATGTGGCAGCCATTTGTGTATATCCATCGTTGGTACCGGTAGTAAAAGAAAATCTTGAAGTTCAAGATATAGGAATAGCCTCAGTAGCGGCAGGTTTTCCGGCGTCTCAAACTTTTTTGGAAGTAAAAATTGCCGAAACCTCGATGGCTGTACTCGAAGGTGCAACGGAAATTGATGTGGTAATTTCTATAGGTAAATTTCTGGAAGGCAAATACGATGAAGTTCACGAAGAACTCTGTGAAATTAAAGCAGCCTGCAGGGATGCTCACTTAAAGGTGATTATAGAAAGCGGAGCGCTGGGTTCAGCAGCCAATATCAAGAAAGCATCAATTCTTGCAATGAATGCAGGAGCAGATTTTATTAAAACTTCAACCGGAAAAATGCCTGTTGCTGCTACTCCCGAAGCCACATACATTATGTGCCAGGCTATTAAGGAATGGAATGCTAAAACCGGAGCTAAAGTTGGTTACAAACCAGCGGGTGGAATTGTTAGTACTGCCGATGCTGTTACTCATTACACTATTGTAAAATCGGTACTTGGCGATGCATGGCTCAACAATAAAATGTTCAGAATTGGAGCAAGCCGTTTAGCCAATAATTTACTTACATCTATCGAAGGAATAGAAATCAGCTATTTCTGATTCAAAAATTCATAGAAGAATTCAAAAATGAAACCCCGAAAGCAACCACGCTCTTACGGGGTTTTTTCATTAGGTTTTATGTGTTGTTTATTTTGCAAACGATGGCATTCCTTTGATCACTCCACCTATATTCACTTCACTAAAATTAATATTCTCAGCATTGTTTATGCTAAGTGCTATTGTTGCAGTGTCAATCTGAAAATTTGAAAAGCTAATGTTTTGTACTTTTTTGGTTGGAAAACCTTCGATTACTATTCCGGCATTGTTTGCTTTTCGACAATAAAAACTATCTACAAAAATTTTCTGAATATCAGTTTCGAAACCTGCTCCTTCGCCATGATAAAATGAAGTTACATAAAAAGCATCTTCCACTTCGCCAAACTGCACATTATTCACAAATATATTTCGTATAAAACCGCCACGGTCGGGGTTCGATTTAAGATAAATACCGCGCTTACAATAACCACCATAAGTGCAGTTTTCGACAAAAACATTTTGTACGCCGGCGGACATTTCGCTACCAACAACCACGCCATGCAAACCTTTAAAACGGCAATTACGGATAATTATATTTTCCGATGGTATGGCAATTTTTCTGCCTTCGTGGTCACGTCCGGCTTTAATTGCCACATTATCATCACCATTATTAAAATCAATATCTTCTATCAGAATATTTCTTGAATATTCGGGGTCAATACCATCATTGTTCGGATTTTTCGCATCGAAACTTAAACCTCGCACAACAGCATTTTCTGATTTTAGTAAATGAATGCACCAGAATGGCGAGTTGGTGATATGTACTCCCTGGATCAGGATGTTTTTACATTCGAAAAACTGCATTAAATGCGGACGGAGATAATGACCCTGACCGAAAATTCTTTCTTCAACAGGTACATTTTTATGGTTCATTTCCCGACTGAGCAATTGACTTTCTTTTTGTTTTTCCTTCCATTGAGTAAACGTTCCAAGTGCATTGCCATCAATAGTTCCTTCGCCGGTAATTATAATATTCTCAAGTCGATAGCCATATATAAACGGGCTGTAATTATACAAAAAAGTTCCTTCCCAACTTGTTAGCACTGCAGGAAGATAATGTTCGGGGTTGTTGCTGAATTTTAGTCGTGCTCCCTTTTGAAAATCGATACAAATGTTGCTGGAGAGATGAATTGGCCCGTTTATCTGGTAAATTCCGGGAGGAACTATTAGTCGCATATCTTTCCCTGCACAAAATTTAATTGCTTTATCAAAAGCCGGTTTACAATCGGTAATTGAATCAGGTATAGCACCAAAATTTAATATTGAAACAGAATCAACAGGAATTGTGGGTGGTTTAATTTGTTTAAGAACGGCATCTCGTGCAGCAATTCTGTTGACGTTATCATTATTCGAATTATTGCATGCACTTAGCAAGCCTATTAATAAAAATTTGATTAGCAATCCTTTATAAAAATGTTTTTTATTTTTATTCATTAATTTATAAATTATTAATTCAACTTTCTCATGTATTTAATTGCTTGAATTACTGATTATTACTAAATGCTGCATATTGAATATCAGATGGTTATAAAAATGTATGTTTTCTAAATTTTCGATGTTTTACCTCACCCCCAGCCCCTCTCCTTCCCGCGAGCGGGACAAGTATCCGAGGGGAATGATTCACCGCAAGTAGAAAAATTCATCGCACGTATTTATATATTTCAAATTCATGTACTTACAATTACGAAAGTTAAATTATTAATTCTTTAGGAATTTAATTTTTGTAGAAGTGTTTGTTGTGATGATTTCGGCGAAATACAACCCTTTACCCGGTAAGTTTTCGGAGGAAATATTATAACAAAGTTCAGTAGTGTCATCGTTATATTTCTGATAAAAAATTGTTCTGCCCGAAATATCAAAAATTTTTAAAGCCGTTACCGGGAAATCAGACGCAATGTTCATGTCTTTCGTAACCGGATTAGGAAATAGTTTACAGTTGTTTTTGATCAAAGTTTCACTAATTGCCGATTTTTCAAGCTGTTCTACAAGTCGATACATTTTTATAGTTTCCAGACTTATTCTGTATAATCAATAAATTGTTGTGCATTCAATTGCTTTTTTTGTATAGAAAACCGGCCCGGCTTTTTGTTGATAATTAGCGTGGAAGGTATTTGTGTTAATTCACCTCTATCAGACTCAGAAAGAAAATTCCAAGTAGTATAACTTATCAGCATAAAACTGAATTTTGAAATGAGGGTAGCATTATTTTTTGAGTTTTTTAGCTGTTTAAACCTCACCGGGAACGCTGATTTAAGTTCGTTCATATATTGTTGAACTTCAGCGTTGGTTTGAGTGATTTTATTTAATTCGATAACAAAAACACTTGCATCAATGTTATTGCGCATAAGTCTGCGTGCATATCGTAATAAAAAAATATCATCAGGACTATTTAACAATACAACGGTAGTAGTAATTGATGTAAATCCCCGATTCACGAAAACTCCTACACTGCATTTGCTGTTTTCAATAAAATATTTTGTTTTGTCCTTAATGAGCCCACCGGGATAAAAAAATGTTTGTGAGCGACGAATACTTTTAAGAAATTTATTGATTAGTTTATTATTAGAGTAACGAACATTATCATTGAAAAACTGTATTCCCGATAACGAAATACCTGCACCAACAAGCAAGAAATCAAAAAAATTGGTATTTACAATTTTAACAACTCCGGATTCGACATTGTCAGTAATTTTGTATTCCGTTTCAAGTGGCAAGTTTAGTTTTTCCGATTCCTCAATAATTCCCTTAAAACTCTCATTAGCAAACTGTTCGCTGTAAATGGGATTGGTATCGGTACCGGGTGTAATATGCAATGCCCTTACAACGAGCGAATTTTTAGCTCCATCGAGTACAGATTTAGCTACATTGAGTAAAGCGCGTGAATTTTTAGGATTTCCTATTGCAATCAGAACTTTAAAAACACCCTGTACTTGTTGAATTTTAATCTCTGCTTCTATGGTTCTATCAGGAAAAATTCTGTTTATAAGCGAGAGAGCCGGTGATGTTATAAAAGTTGTTATCAGCGCCATAAGCACAAGCATTGCAAAAATGGCAGGAGGAAGAATTCCCATTTCGTACCCAATATTTAAGACTACTAACTCCATTAGTCCGCGTGTGTTCATTAGTACCCCAATTGAAAAACTGTCTTTCCATGATTCACCTAAAAAGCGAGCGGTAAAAGCACCGCCTACAAACTTTCCGCTTATGGCTGTTAAAATAATAATTATGCAGATGAACCAAAGATGAGGTGTGTTTAGTAATCCAATTTCAGTTCGTAAACCTGTAAAAACAAAAAACAACGGGAGTAGCAAGGTCAGTGAAAAATCTTCAACCTTTTCGATAATCATTTTTCTGAAATTTGGTAAAGGAGGCATAATAACTCCAGCTAAAAAAGCTCCAAAAAGCGCATGTATACCTATAAGTTGTGTTACAAATGCTGATGTAATTAAAATTAAAAAAATAAATGCAACAATATTTTTATTCAGAACTTCAGCATTATGATAAATTTGTCCGATTTTGCGGAGAAAAGGTCGCATAATCAGCATCATAAACAAAACGTAAACCACTGCCAAACCTAAAGTATAAATTGAGCCCGCAAGACTTCCGGTTTTTGCAATTGCCACCACAGCAGCCAAAATACACCATGCTGTAACATCGTTGAAAGCAGCACTGGCAATGGAAACCGTTCCGAGATGTGTACGCATTAAACCACGTTCCTGAACTATGCGTGCAAGTACCGGGAAAGCTGTAATACTAAGCGATATACCAAGGAAAAGAGCAAATGATAGAAAATTAGTATGACCGGCAGCAAATTCTTCGAAAAGAAAATAAGCAAGCAACATTCCCAGAAAATAGGGAATAATAATACTTGAATTACTGATAATAAAGGTTGTACCCATGCGGTTTTTAAGTGCATCGATATTCAGTTCCATGCCAATAGTAAACATAAACAGGACTAAACCAACCTGACTTAGTATATGAAGATATTCGAGTGATTGAACAGCAAAAAGAAAATTAAACGCATCGGGAAAAAATAAGCCAAGTAAAGAAGGCCCGAGTGCAATTCCTGCAAGTATTTCGCCTATAACTGTTGGTTGCCCGATTTTTTTTAAGAAAAATGAAAATATTCGCGAGACTACGAGAATTGAAATTATCTGAAGCAACAATAATGCTAACGGCTCAGCAAAATTCACTTTAACCGATTGTAAGAAATTATCAAAATTGTTTGACAATTCAGGTGTTGATGACGATTGAGGAAAAACATTTTGAGAAGTATTATAGACAGATGCTTTGTTAAAAAGCAAGTAAGTAAGGAAGATAAAAGTCAATATCATCGCTATGTAGAACAACCAGGATTTTAAATTTTTACCCATAAACTGATTTTGCGGAAATTGACTTATTGAATTAAATTAGATAGTAGGCTATTATTACGATGAACAAAATTAGCAATATTTTTATTAATGCACTTAAATAGCATCAATTATTCGAAATCATCTGCCTCTTTTATATCATTAATTTCCTGTAGTTCTACCAATTTGTTCATTATTGCATAAACTGTAAGACCGGCAGTACTGTGAATTTCTAGTTTTTTTGAAATGTTTCTTCGGTGACTAATTACAGTATGTGTTGAAAGAAAAAGAGTGTTTGCAATTGTTTTATTTGTCATTCCTTTAACCACACATATTAAAACTTCTTTCTCACGACTGCTAAGGAGGTCGCTTGTTTGAAGTTTTTCATTTTTGACTGGTCTTTTATAAATTTGGTCAATGATTTTTTCGATGTTTTCAAAAGAATCTTGCAAATGGATAGTTCCATCGTATTGGCTAAGAAGATACTCTGCCACAGGTGCCGAAACTAAAGCAATACATTTCAAATCGTAACAATTGGTATCTGAACGAAGTTTTTTTAAATCAATAATACCCCAATAAACCGGATTAATAATCAGCAAATCCGGTTTATGTGTTTTTATGTAATTTAAAGCAAGATCGTACGAGTGGTTTTCAAATATTTGTATTTGGTAATGAATCAGTTTTTTAAGTGTTGTTACAAGTCCGCTTCGTATAATAACGGCAGGTTCAGTAACAAGTATTTTTAAATTTCTGTAACCCATGAATCATCCTTTTTTATTTTCAATTGCTTCTACCAATGGCACAAAAAAGTAATCTTCCACCCGGTTGTGAGCTTGCAGGTCTTTTTCGCACGCCAGCAAATCAAATAAAACATCGTTAAGTTGATAACTGACACCTTTGGCAGGATAATGTTTTATTAGAATTTTTTTTAATTCGGCAAGCTTGGAATCAATATCGGTATGGTGTGCTTCAAAATCTCGAATTTTAAACTTTGAATTTGCTTTCCCTGAAAGCAGATTTGTAACATACGGAAATACAATCTGATCCTCATAATCAATATGTTTTTGTACTTCAACATAATACTCATCAAAAAATTTCATAAATATTACGCTGTAAGCATCACCGTGTGCAGAAGCTTTTACCGCTTCTAAAAGTTTTAATCTTATTGAAGGCAGTTTGTATGTCAGAAAATAACTGTGGGCGTTGCGCAAGTAATTTATTACATTTTCAATCGATATTTCTTCAAGATTATTTTTTACAGATGATTTATTTTCTTCTGCAAGAAAATTTATTACTGCTAAAAAAGTTTTGGTGTCAACTCCATTTAAACTACAAGCTTCATGAACAGTTTTATTCCCAAATCCAAGCGAAATACCAAATCTGCTTACCGATGAAAGCAGTGAAGCATCATCATCAATTAAATCGCTCATACGGGTTTTGTCTGTGTATCTATTTTCAATCATAATGTTGTGGAAACTTTCATTTTGAATTATTTTTGATAAGATATTTTAAAACTACAATTTGGTATAAACATTGTTAATAACTTAAATGTTCGTTTGATAAAAAATTTGCAAAATTATCCCAAGTTTTTATCGAAATTTTACTCGTGGTACAAATATAATTCTTTTCAACAAAACAAATCATTATAGCTTTTCGTTTATTATTAATATTGATCATTTAATAAAATCATTATCAAAGTCAATTGTAATTTGTATAGCATTATCTTTCAATTTATATTAAAAAAATAAAATAAAATATTTCAAAATTCGCAAAAAATAGCTTACTTTTATCGCGTATTCAATTAAATCTTCCATAAATCATGGCTTGTTTTCTTTTAGAAGAAAAAAAATAAAATTGTAATAGAATTTTAAACAACTTAAATAAATATTTATGAATACAAAATTATTTTTCGGAATTTTACTAATGGCATTTACATTGACTGTAAGCGCGCAGGATGATACTTATTATCAGGAAAAAACCCCAAGCAAAGAAAAATTTTTCAAATATGGTATCAAAGCTGGGTACGATATGCATCCGATTACTTTTGATGTAAATGAAATTACTGAGCAGCTTAAAGGCGGGTATCAAGCGGGTATTTTTTTACAGTTTGGGCGCAGACTTTATTTACAGCCTGAGCTGTACTATGCTGCTTACACAAATCCTGCAAGCAGTATAAGCTCAGAAAAGATTGCATACTTGCGCGCACCGGTAATGCTGGGTTTACGGTTAATCAACTTGGGGATTATAAGTGCTCATTTACAAGGTGGTCCTGTGTTTAACAGTTTGCTTTCAGATGTGCAAGCCGGCTTTTCCACAGACAAATTTACTTACAACTGGCAAGTGGGGGTTGGCGTAGATATTTTCGGTTTTATTACGGCTGATGTACGTTATACATTACTCGATGGAGTTGAGTTTACCGACCAGTTTACAAATTTCAACCCTGAAACTGCCACTCTTAATCTTACTTTAGGATTAAAACTAAGATAATTGTAATCATATCATACGCTTGTCAAAAAAAAGACTAGCGTATTTATTAACTAAAAAAATAATGAAAAATGAAGAAATCAATCATACGGGCAATAATTATTGCCATCATTTCCTATTTTCCACTCATAGCATTTTCTCAGTTTAATACTTCCTTACTTAAGGCAATAGAAAAAGAAAAATTTGACGATACCGAAAAGAAAGTTTTAAAAAGTCTCCAGAATAAACCGAACGATGTTGAATTGAATTTTACGATGGCAGTGCTTTATATATCGCCAAAATATCAGAATTACAATGAAGAAAAGGCTTACGATTATCTTACGAAAGCACAAAAAGCTTTTGAAAGTACAACTGATGAAAAACTGATTAAAAAACTCGATAAAATTCCTATCAATGCACTGATCTTTGAAAATTACACCGATACCATTTGTCGCCGTGCATTTACAAAAGCAACTGACATAAACAATGTGGAAGCGTATGAAAATTATCTTGCAGTATTTAAAACAGCTCCTGAAAAATATACCCGTAAAATAACTGAATTACGTAACGAGAAGAAATTTGAAGAAGTTGTGCAGGGCAACTCAATTGAATCATATCAGAATTTTATTAACCGTTTCCCTGATGCAGTTCAAATACCGGAAGCTATAACAAGACGCAATGCTCTTGCTTTTGAAAAAACCCGCAGGTTAGACAAAATACAGGATTATCGTGAATTTATCAGCAAATATCCTGATGCCAAGGAGGTGGAATTGGCTTACGAACGTATTCACGAACTGGCATATCAACAAGCTGAACGTGAAAATACAGCTGCATCGTATAAATATTTCATCGACGAATATCCATCGAGCAAACAGTACAAAAAAGCGTTTAATATGTTGGAAAAACGTCAGTTTCTTGAAAACACCACACCCGGAGACTGGAAAAAGTACCGCGACTTCATCAAACGATTTCCTGAAAACTCATGGAAAACGTTTGCCCTCGATAGTATTTACATGATAGGTACTAAAACCGATAATATTGAGATTATCGGCTATTGTATTGATAATTATACTGGCGAAAAAAGAAAAAAAGCCATGCATGTTTTATATGACATTTTTACCGGCGATGGTGAAAAATCGACCCTCGATATGTTTTACTCAATTTACGATGACGATTCTTTTTCCGATTTTAAAATCGCTGATTATAAATGGGCATCGATTGGTGATTCTCTTTTAAAAATTGTACCGAAAGAAATGAACAAACCGATTTTTGAAAAGTATATAAAGGAAACTGCCCCAAATGAAAAGGCTTACAGAGTTTTACGCAGATTGATTGAGCAGGATATTGATACGAAAAATTGGACTAATGCGCTTGAAACAGTTAATAGTTTTGCTCCTTTCTTTAAGGATAAAAATAAAAAATTGAATGACCTTCGGTATTTTTTGGAGCTGTTGAAAAACGCACCAAAACCACAAGCAAATACCCAAATATCAACGGTAAATGAAACTCAAAAAGACAAGGTCGATGAATCTGAAAAGCAAGAAAACAAAAAGGAAGAAATAAAATCGGAAAATGCCAGTGAATCAAATAATTAATAACAATAATTAAAAGACATTTTTAAAAATCTTACCTCTGGCCGAGGTAAGATTTTTTATGTTAAAAACCTATGGCTTTCAGATTTAGTCCTGTTTTCTCATCAAGACCAAACATCAAGTTCATATTTTGAACTGCCTGCCCTGAAGCACCTTTCATCAAATTATCTATTATCGAAACAATCAGAAGTTTGTTACCGTGTTTTTCAAGATAAAGAATAGCTTTGTTGGTGTTGACTACCTGTTTCATATCCGGATTTTTATCCACTAAAAAAGTAAATGCTGCGTTTTGATAATAATTTTTGTAAAGTTCTTTTGCTTCTTCAATATTCAAATCGATATTGAGATAATTTGTAGCATATATTCCTCTCGCAAAATTTCCGCGAACGGGTATAAAATTTATATCATGTTTAAAATCGGGCTGCAACTGTTTCAAAGATTGCCCAATTTCCATCAAATGCTGATGTCCGAATGCTTTATAAATCGACACATTGTTATTTCGCCAACTGAAATGTGAAGTATCCGAAGGTTTAACTCCAGCTCCCGTCGAACCGGTAATGGCGTTCACATGTATTTCATCTTTTATTAAACCTGCAGCAGCCAATGGCAATAAAGCCAACTGAATACAAGTAGCAAAACAGCCCGGATTTGCAATGCGTGAAGCTTTTTTTATTTCTTCCTTATTAAGTTCCGGAAGCCCGTAAACAAAATCGTGTTCTGAACTTTTCTTTCTGTAATCAGTCGATAAGTCGATTATTTTTAAGTCTAACGGTATTTCGTTTCCTTCAACAAATTTCTTGCTATCGCCATGAGCAGAACACAGAAACAACACATCAACTTTATCAAAAGGCAATTCGCTTGTAAATTTTAGTTGTGTTTCTCCAATCAAACCACTATGAACATCCGAAATCAGATTACCTGCATTGCTGCTACTGTTTACAAAAACCACTTCCACATTGGGGTGATTTACCAAAATCCGTAACAATTCGCCTGCTGTATAACCAGCACCTCCTATTACACCTGCTTTAATTTTTGTCATAAACTTTAGAAAAGTTATTTTTTTCTGATTTGAATAATTTGAAGAGTTATTCAACAATTTGAATCCATTATTTTTTAAGCTTCTTCCATAAGAATTTCGCACTTATTACACTTCCGAATGTTGCAAAAAATGCAATAAGAAAAGCTTCAAATCCAAGTTTGCCAAAATTTTTTACGACATTTTCGTTTACTCCAACTTCTAATCCTAAAATAAACAAAAGCGCCCAAATAAGCGTTGTAGTAATTCCATTGATAAAATTAATGCGAATTTTGCGCATCAAATATCCAACAGCAACACCTGCAAACATAAAAAGAAGTACAGTAAACATTTACGAATCAAACTGTTTTAATTTAAATGCAAAGATAATTGATGTAATTTACAAATGACGAATCATTGAAAAAATCTATATCAAAATCAGAATAGGGGATAAAATTAAGTGCAAAAAAATAAGTACCTTTGCACCTTCAAAATAATAGAAATTTACAAACAGATAAATCAATAAAAATCAAAACTATATGAGCAAAAAAGCATTATTAATGATTCTTGATGGCTGGGGAATAGGCAACCACTCCAAAGCTGATGTAATTTACAACACACCAACTCCTTACTGGGATTATTTATTAGCAACATACCCGAATTCACAACTTCAGGCTTCGGGCGAAAACGTTGGTTTACCCGATGGACAAATGGGAAATTCAGAAGTCGGACATCTCAATATTGGCGCCGGAAGAGTTGTTTACCAGGATTTGGTAAAAATTAACATCGCTTGTCGCGACAACAGCATAATGCAAAATCCCGCGGTTGTAAAAGCCTATTCTTATGCACGTGAAAACAAAAAGAAAATTCACTTCCTCGGATTAGTATCCGATGGCGGCGTTCACAGTTCACTCGATCATTTGCTGAAACTTATCGACATTGCTAAAGAATATAACACTGAAGCGTATGTTCATGCATTTATGGACGGACGTGATACCGATCCTAAAAGCGGAAAAGGTTTTATCGAACAATTAAAGAATTATACCCAAAATACTACCACAAAAATTGCATCAATTATTGGTCGTTATTACGCAATGGACCGCGACAAACGATGGGAGCGCATTAAACTTGCCTACGATGTGATGGTGAATGCTATTGGTGAAAAAGCAGTTGATCCGGTTGAAGCGATGCAGGCTTCGTACGATGCCGGAGTTACTGACGAGTTTATTAAACCCATTGTTTTAACCGATGAACAGGAAAATCCGCTTGCAAAAATAGAAAAAGGTGATGTAGTAATCTTCTTCAATTTCCGCAACGACCGCGCCAAAGAACTCACTATTGTTCTTACCCAAAAAGATATGCCGGAAGCAGGAATGAAAACCATTCCACTGGAGTACTACACAATGACACCATACGATTCAACGTTCAAAGGCTTACACATACTTTTCGATAAAGATAATGTACAAAACACCATGGGAGAATACGTTTCGAACCTTGGTTTGAAACAACTACGAATAGCAGAAACCGAAAAATTTGCCCACGTAACATTCTTTTTCTCGGGTGGTCGTGAAGCGGAATTTCAGGGCGAAGAGCGAATTCTCATTCCATCGCCAAAAGTAGCAACGTATGACCTGAAACCTGAGATGAGTGCTCCGGAAATTGCCGATGCGCTTGTAGCTGAACTGAATAAACAAAAGTTCGATTTTATCGTATTGAACTTTGCCAATGGCGATATGGTAGGGCATACCGGTGTTCGCGAAGCAATTGTGAAAGCAGTGGAAACTGTGGATAAATGTGTAGGACAAGTGGTAGAAGCTGCAAAAGCAAATGATTACGAAGTAATTATAATTGCAGACCATGGAAATGCCGATAATGCTGAAAATGAAGATGGTTCACCAAATACAGCGCATTCACTAAATCCCGTACCTTTTATTTATGTAACCGAAAATAAAGATGCCAAAGTTGAAAACGGTATTTTAGCGGATGTTTCACCTTCTGTATGTAAAATACTGGGCATAGATATACCTGCAGAAATGACAGGACATAGTTTGATTAAGTAAAGCCCGCCAAACCTCCCCACAGGGTAGGCTTTAAGAGTTTCATTTTGAATGTTCCTGATTATTAAAAAGAAAATGCAAATTTTTACTCCCCAAAGTCCCCTTTAGGGGATTTAGGGGTTTTTATTTATGACACTACAATCCGAACTCGAAAACCGCATCCTTATTTTGGATGGTGCAATGGGAACCATGATTCAACGACATAAATTCGTGGAAAAAGATTATCGTGGTTCACGCTTTGCAAATTGCGAAATTCTTCAGAAAGGAAATAATGACTTGCTGGTGCTGTCTCAACCCGAAATCATTTACAATATTCATTGTAAATATCTTGAAGCCGGCGCAGACATTATCGAAACAAACACTTTCAATGCTCAACGTATATCGATGGAAGATTACGGAATGGGTAATTATGTTCGGGAAATCAACCTCGAGGCTGCACGTTTAGCTCGTAAAGCTGCAGAAAAATTCACACTTGAGAATCCTTCAAAACCTCGTTTTGTGGCAGGAGCGATAGGTCCTACCAATAAAACTGCATCCATGTCGCCCGATGTGCATAATCCGGCTTATCGTGCCGTTACTTTCGATAATTTGGTTGAAGCATACAAAGAACAGATGCTTGCGTTAATTGAGGGCGGAGTAGATGCTTTGCTTATTGAAACAATTTTTGATACCCTGAATGTAAAAGCAGCAATTTTTGCTGCCGAAGAAGCAATGAGCGAACTCGGTAAACACGTAGATTTAATGCTTTCGGCTACTGTTGCCGATGCAAGTGGCAGAACGCTCTCCGGACAAACTATTCGCGCTTTTCTGGCATCAATCAGTCATGCTAATTTGCTTTCTGTAGGACTTAACTGCTCGTTTGGAGCAAAAGATCTTAAACCTTATTTACAAGAATTAAGCTTGAATGCTCCTTGGTATGTAAGTGCATATCCAAATGCCGGATTACCAAATCAATTTGGTGAATACGACGAATCGCCGGAACAAATGGCTGAACAAATTAAGGAATATTTTGATGAAAAACTTGTCAATATTATTGGCGGATGCTGTGGAACTACTCCAGAGCATATCGCAGCATATACAAAATTAATTGAGGGAAAAGAAATTCGGAAACCAATCATAAAATCTAAAAATTTAGTATTGAGTGGATTGGAACATTTAGAAATTGACAAAGAATCACTCTTCACCAACATAGGCGAACGTTGCAACGTAGCAGGTTCACGTATATTTCTCCGTTTGATAAATGAAAAAAAATATGATGAAGCTTTAAGTATTGCTCGTAAACAGGTTGATGATGGCGCACAGATTATCGATATTAATATGGACGATGCCATGCTTGATGCAAAAGAAGAAATGATTACTTTTCTTCACTATATTGCATCTGAACCCGAAATTTCAAAAGTTCCCATTATGATTGATTCATCAAAATGGGAAGTTATTGAAGAAGGCTTGAAATGTATTCAGGGGAAAAGCATAGTAAACTCAATCAGCCTGAAAGAAGGGGAAGAAGATTTCCTCAATAAAGCACGTAAAATTAGAGCTTACGGAGCTGCCGTTGTAGTTATGGCTTTCGATGAAAAAGGGCAAGCTGATTCATTCGAAAGAAAAATTGAAATTTGCAGTCGTGCGTATCATTTACTTGTTGATAAAGTTGGTTTTCCTCCACAGGATATTATTTTTGACCCAAACATTTTAGCAATTGCTACGGGTATTGACGAGCATAATAATTACGGCGTTGATTTCATTAATGCCACACGCTGGATCAAACAAAATCTACCTTTTGCAAAAGTAAGCGGAGGCGTGAGCAATCTTTCATTTTCGTTTCGTGGTAATAATGTGGTACGTGAAGCTATGCACTCGGTTTTTCTTTATCATGCAATAAAGGCAGGCATGGACATGGGCATTGTAAATGCCGGCATGCTGCAAATTTACGAAGAAATTCAACCGGAATTGCTTGAGCGAGTAGAAGATGTAGTTTTAAATCGCCTTCCAGATGCAACTGAACGTATGATCGAGTTTGCCGAAAAGGTAAAACAAAAATCAAACGAAGAAAAAAGTGAAAAAATTGATGAATGGCGTCTTTTAAGTTTACAGGAACGACTTGAACATGCCTTAATTAAGGGAATCAGCGATTATCTTGAAGAAGACCTTGCAGAAGCATTAAAGGTTTATGATTCACCCATAGAAATTATTGAAAAGCCTCTAATGAGTGGAATGAATATTGTTGGAGATTTGTTTGGTGCAGGAAAAATGTTTTTACCCCAAGTAGTAAAAACTGCCCGAACCATGAAAAAAGCGGTAGCAATTCTTCAACCTGAAATCGAAAAAACGAAAGTTCCGGGGCAAAGTTCATCTGCCGGAAAATTTCTGATTGCTACTGTAAAAGGCGATGTGCACGATATTGGAAAAAATATTGTGGCTGTTGTGCTTGCATGTAACAATTTTGAAGTAATCGATTTAGGAGTGATGACTCCTACAGAAAAAATAATTGAAACTGCCATTAAGGAAAAAGTGGACATTGTTGGATTAAGCGGTTTAATAACACCTTCGCTAGAGGAAATGGCTCATGTTGCTTCCGAAATGGAGAAAGCAGGACTAAAAGTACCTTTGCTGATTGGTGG
Source organism: uncultured Paludibacter sp. (assembly GCA_964396515.1). Classification (GTDB taxonomy): domain Bacteria; phylum Bacteroidota; class Bacteroidia; order Bacteroidales; family Paludibacteraceae; genus Paludibacter. The sequence goes on along the minus strand of CAYNGF010000009.1, from coordinate 34,680 downwards.
TGCAACCACTTCGAAAATACACACAGCTGTTAAAATTGCCCCAAACTATAGCAGCCCGGTTGTTCATGTAAAAGATGCATCTGTTAATACTTTTGTGGTTTCGCAATTAATGAATGAAACTTCAAAAACAAATTATGCAAACAAAATTAATGCAGAATATCAAACCCTAAGAGAAAATCAAACCGCAAAAAAAAATCTACTTCCGATTGATCAAGCAAGAAAATTGAAACCAAATTTATTTTAAGCTGATTCTATTTATTCATTTTCGAAACAAATGACAATATCTTTCTTCCGAAAATTTGGTATCACTTCCGTAACTATGACTTCGCCATTTTTTAATTCAGCTTGCACAGTTGTGTTTTGTGGTGCATGAAGTTTGAACCGCACATCCCATTCTTTAGGCCATGTGGGAAAAAGAAGTATTTTCCCATCATCGGTATTTTGTAGAAGCATTTCCTGTAAGCCTATCATTCCACTACCACCCCAATTGTGGTCGGGAGCCCAATCAAATCCCGGTCCCCAAAATGCCGGGAAACGATACGGCCCATCGGCAAGTTTAAGACTGTTCAAACGTTTTGCTTCATCTGTCAAGCCAAGACAAGCAGCAAAGATATTATCTTGTTTCCAACCTACATGACTACGGAATTTCACCACATCGGGGTCGTAAAAATAAGTATTTCTTGCCATCTCAAGACTATCTTTCCCTACACCAAAAATCCGCCATGGAAAAACTGGATACAGTTGCGGACTTTCGGTATTATTAATCCGCTCCCAAGATTTCGCAGGTGCTATCATTTCTTTTCCATCGATATTTCTAAAATATAAAGGCGGAATAATTTTAAGGAGAGAATCTCTTACTCCCAATTTTTGAAGTAAAACACGAATTCCGGCAGTTGTATTGACAGGGTTGGTAGCCATTTTGTATGTTTCGCAGGCGGATGCCGGATACATAATCAATTTCCCATCGCCATCGAGTTCTCGCCTCCCTCGTAAACGTGCACGGTATCGATAATGTTCGTCGAAAAATGTCAAAACACTATTCAACAATGGTTCATATTTTGCATTTACAGCATTTGTGTAATTTTTTGTTTCCAAAATCATCATGCAAAATTCTAAAACTGTCTCCCATTGATACTCAAGCCAAGCATTGTACTCCACACCTTTATCGAAATATTCAGGGCGCTTCCAACCATATTCGCTCGGATTTGGCAATCCGAAATTTTCGATTTGCTCGGTAAAACAAGCGCCTGCATGTCCCCAATATATTTTTGAACGTAATTCGGCTGTTTTTAACAATCGATTATAAAATTCAAACTGTGGTATCATTACATCAAAATCGCCACTTTTCAGCATTGGCCAGTACACCAATCGCTGGTTTTGCGCTGTAAATGTTCCACCGCCCCACTTCCGGTAATCAGGAGTAAATTTCGTTGTTGAATCCACAAAAACCGGATCGAAAGTGAATAACCCTCCATTGAAACGAGTAGGCCAACTTCCACGGGCATTGCAACCCAACATATATCGAAAAAGCGCATAATTTTGCGAAAGCATTTTCGCTTCTCCTTTAATATCGATATAACTTCTTTGCCTGAAAGCATTCCACCATTCAACGGATTTTTTCTTATCCGTTTTTATATCAATTGCAGCAATGGTTTTGTTTAGAGATGATTGCCATTGAGTTATATTTTCTGTTTGAGAAATTTCAAGTGCGATGTTTATTGCATGAGTTCTTTCCAGCTTTTTACTTTTGAAAACCCATGCTTTATAATCGGTTGCAGCATAAATTCCATTTTCAGTTCCCTCAAAAACTAACTTATTGCCCCACATTTTTCCGCCGGTTGTAAGATTCTTAAGCGGATTATACAGTTCCCTTTTCCATTTATAAAGGCCTTGTTGATGAACAGTAACATCGAAAATGGTTGTTTCAGGATTACGGTGATAAAACGTAATCGAATTTGCATCCGCAACAATTGAATCCCTTTTCATTACTATATTGTGCGGAACAGCCCACTTATAAGAGTTTTGTTGCCCTTCTCCTTTGCGAATTAATCTGTCCTGATATCGCCAATTTTCATATCTTACTTCGGACAAAACAGGTGTTTTATGTTGCATTTCGACATGAATTACCGGCTTAAACACATCGACCCAAAAAAGAATTTTTGTACCACCTGCAACAATCTCAAGACTACCATCGTCAAGTTTTAAGGTTTGTCGAAAGTCAGTAGCATTGCGAAACGGATTAGGAGTTAGGCGAATGCGAAAACGTCCCTGCTTTAACAGCGTATTATTTTCATCGAAGGCTCCGCTACGAGCTACGTAAAACAGCACATCGCCGTTTTCAACCCAAACATTCATGCCAATATCGCCCCCTCCACATGGCATCGATTCCGAAGAATTGTGCGATGGAGAAGTCCAAATGTAATGATGATCAGCAGCTTTTGCAATAAAAGTCGCCAATAAGAAAAGCAATATGTATTTATTCTTATTCATTTTTTTATATTACCACATAGACACATAGTTCATAATAGTTTATACGATTTCTATGTGCCTATGTGGTTTAATAACTTACCAATCATCGCTTCTGAAACTCGAAACAGGCAATCCTTCGGTGCCAAACAAATCACCTTCTGCATAATTTTCAAAGGCATACCGCACTGCCACCGGTTGTTTCACCTGATCGCTTTTTACATAAAGTTTGCTGCGTACTATCCATGCTTTGGCAGGATAAAACACTCCGTCGTTTCCGGCTATGGTTACTAATCTTGATTCACCGTTTTTTGCTGTTATCCACATATCAGCCCTGTCGAAACTTATCTGAACGGTATCATTGTGAATTTCAATGGATTTATAAACAGGACTTTCTGCAGCGATACCTTTTACAGCATAGGTTTTTGCCAATGCAAGAAGAGCAAGTCTTTCGCCGGCTATATTTTTTTTAGGTGGATGAATACAGTCTTTTTGTCCGACATCCATTAAAACAGCCATTCCTGAGTTTGGGATAATTTTTTCTGCTTTCATTTGCGCTTCACGCAAATATGCTGAATTGATGACCTCCTTTCCATTTGCTGTAACAAGCGAATAATCGTAAGGTGCAATTTGACAATAATAAAACGGAATCGTATCGTTCAGTTTCCATTTTTCGCGCCAACCTTTTACAAGGGTTACAAACATTTGCGTATAGGTGTTTGGTCTATCGTAGTTCGATTCACCCTGATACCAGATAAACCCTTTTATGGTCATCCCAAGTAAAGGATAAATCATGGCATTATAAAGCATGGTTGGTGTTCGGTTTTTATCTTTTATTCCTTCTTCGGTTTTCGGAATTGTCACATTGGGAAATGCTTTCAACATATCTTCGCTCATCCATGCTTCGGCCGACGAACCTCCCCATGAACTGTGTATTAATCCGACAGGTACATGTAATATCCTGTTTAGTAAGCGACCAAAATAATATGCTGTAGCACTAAACTCTCGCAATGTTTCAGGAGAAGCTATCTCCCACTTTCCGGAAACATCGGTCAATGGTGTGAGCGACGCATTTCGCTTTACGGTAAAAAGCCTGATATGATCATTATTACTGTGTAAAATATCCATGTTCGAACCTTCAACAGGTTGATTTTTAAATCCTTTCATGGGCATTTCCATATTGCTTTGTCCTGAGCAAAACCACAACTCGCCCAATAAAATATTTTTCAGTGACAACGATTTTCCATCGCTAATTGTAATGGATTGAGGGTTTCCATCACTTTGAGGTGTTTTAACAGTAATTTTCCAACTGCCCGATTCATCAGAATTCGTTTTCAAAACTCTTTTACTCCATGATGTTTTGATGGTTATTGATTTATTTGCTACTGCTTTTCCCCATATGTGCACTTGCGAATTTTGCTGCAAAATCATATTGTCCGAGAAAAATGCAGGTAGCTTAATTTCTGCATAAATGCGAAAAGTTATTATTAAAAAGAAAATAACTAGTTTGTTTTTCATGTATGTAATACTAAAAAGTTAATTTCGTTGGTGTATAATGCTAATTGGTCCTAACAAACCCGCCTCAAGAAGTTTATCGCCCTTCATTCTGTATTGTCCATCTGTCCATATTCCTTCGAAAGGCGGCGTACCTTTATCCCAACCGTTGATGGCGTTTGCCCAAGTGTTGCTAACTTCAATTTCGAGTGTGTTCGTACCTTTTTTCAGGACTTTCGAAATATCTACCTGATAGGGCTCTGTCCAAACCGTACCACAATCGATGCCATTTACACATACAGTTGCAAGGTTGTGAACTACTCCGAGGTTAAGAAAATATTTTCCTGAAATATCATTTTGAGTGAAATTGGTTTTATAGATGGCTGTACCTGAATAATATTTGATAAGCGGGTTTTTATTTTCGCTCCAACTTTTCAATTCGCGGGAAACAAGTTGTTGATTATTACGTTCGAAAGTGATAGTCCAATTCAAATCCAAACTTGTTACATGTGTATTCAGTTCATCAACAACATTATCTTCAGTATTACTTTTTAAAGGAATTACTACAAAAACGGAACCGTAAGGATGTAATTTCAATGTAACGAGCGTTCTTCCCTCACGAAAAGTAACGTTTTTAGGTTTCGAAACTGTTCCATCCATAGCTTGCCAAAGTTCGGGAAATCGACCTGAAATGCGAAAAGAAATTTCCACTTCACGCTCCCTTTCTTCCTGATTTGAAATAAAAAATAAATCAGCTTCCTCGCCCGAACGATGTGCCCATGCTATGTTTTCGGGAGCAATCACATCCTGTTCGAGTTTATACCGATTAAAATTTTCTTCTGAAAAAGGCAAATTGGGGATGATTACTCCGGCATTTTTCAATTCCTGTATTTTTGCCAAAGTTTCTTCAGAATATTTTTTCATATCTGGAAATATTACTACCCTATATTCCATTCCGCTTTCCAATTTCATTTTTCCGTTTTCGGCTTTAGCCGATAAAAAAACTTCTTTGTTAAAAGAATCGTAGGCGTAGCCATTTAGTGGATTGACCCAATTTTCAATTTTAAAAGTATTGGCGGCAAAATTTACACCAAAGGGCGTTTCCATCAATGGCTGACCTACGTTAGCTAATCGGATTTTTTCATTTTCTAAACGCTTTGGGCCAATCAATCCGGGCAAAAAAGGTACTAATTTTTCGGGTGTAAAAGCACGACGGGGAATTTCTTCGCCGGTAAAAACAGCAACATCAACCACAGGTTTTCCATATTGTAGCATCGTCTGGCAGCGCGAAATATAATCGACAAATGCTTTCCCTTGTTTCCACCATGTTTGCGTTCGTTGAAAAAACAATCCCATACCCGAGAGTGTCGTACCTGGCGATTGATTCAAATTCGGATGTTGGACAAAAACATGAAAGTACAATTTGTTCATTCCCAATGCAAAGTGCCTGTCAAGCATAGATTTTAACATTGCCGGATGTTCGTCCCAGTTTGTACGAAGTTGCGTAAATCCTTCAGCCTGAACGATATTCTTTCCGTATATATGCGCTCCTGAAATGGCATCCAACATGTCTGTTGGCTTGTCGTGTGTGGGACTTCGAAACCAAAACTCACCCGTTGGCCGATCGGTAATTTGAAAATGTCGCATTCCATCGCTCACAAAAGTAGGAGCAACACTTTCCGCAATAAGTTCCATCCCGTATTTATGTGCATTATCGCGCATCACTTTGATAAACACATCGGAAACCAATTCTGAAATTGTCTGACGAACATCATGCAACACTTTTTCTGATTTTTTGGCGCTTTCAATAGGGAACCCAGCCAATAACGGTAAGTAAGTCATTACATCGTAACCTCTGCGTTTTTGAAATTCAGCAATGAAATTTCCGCTCCAATTTTGGCTGCCACATTCCCAACTGTCGATAAAAATTTCTTTCATCACTTTTTTAGCCAGTTCGGGGTCAGTATTTTGAATAATCGTGCCTATCCAGTTGTCGAACTGCTTTTGGACGGCTATTTCAGAAAATTTGTCGCATTCTAAACCTTTCCCCGTACCACCTGTAGCGTTGGTATGTCCTGTAGAAGTATGTCCTATCCGCACAATTTGCCAATAGCCTTTAGGAAGTTTACAGTTTAATTTTCCATTTCTAAAAAAAGATTTTAAACGGATAATTTTCCCAACCGGTATATAATCGTTTTCAGAAATTTCTTTTTCAGATATTGGTGCGATACGCCATACTAAACCCGATTTTCCTTCCCAATTATCAATTCGGGCAGTTTCGCTCAATTCAATATTTTTTATTCGTAACACAGGTTTCCATTTGGCAGCATCAAGGTCTTCGCTACCCGGTTCAGTTCCTTCGGGCGACCATGTTAATCTGAAATAGGTAGCTTTTGTTGGTTTTACAGCGTAAGTTGTTGTGAATCCTGCATTTTGCCAACCCTGACGTGGAGGGACAAGCTGTTTTACTTCATCGAAATTTACACCATCGTTGCTCGCGAGAATTTTTAATCGTTGTGATTGAATATTATTTCCTGATGGCGATATGATAATACTTTTTAAAGTAAATGGTTTGTTGTATTGGTATTGGATGTAGCAGGTAGAATCAGACCTCACTCCTAATCCCTCTCCTTGAGGAGAAGGGAACAATTTCTTTGTCCCCTCATGATTATGAAATGTTATGGTTAAATTATTTGGTTTGGAAAAATTTTTTACAGGGATAGCGTACAATTCAATATCATTATAGTAACCGGCAATTTTCTCTGGTTGTCGCAAAATGAGATTTTTAATTGTTCCGCCTTTCACGATGGTATCTATGGAAACCACTTTTTGCATCGATTCGGCAGGCGAAATCCATGGTCCACCTGCCAAAGCAAACCCATCGCTTATGTGCATGCTGAATTTCAGTCCGAGACTGTCGCAAATTTGCATAGTATAACGCAGCATTTCGAACCACTCGGGTGTAAGTTGCGCAACGGGTTTAACGAAATACTCAGCTTTAGGCTCGCGAATGGTGAAAAGTTGCGCGCCTTCCAAACCGATTTCCTTCATGGCAATCAAGTCGGCCTTTATGCCTTCTTTCGAAACCGCTCCATGCACCCAATGCCAGAATGTGCGAGGTTTAGCTTCGGGAGGAGGATTTTTAAAAGAATCGTAAAGATAGCTTTGTGCTTTCGCCAACAACAAAAAACTAAAAAATACTATCAGTAAAAAAAATTTTTTCATTCTACCACTTCGATTCAATGAATAAACAAGTTACACCGAATAAGATGATTTACAAAAATTTTAAGACAATTTTTCCGCTATACTCGCCATTTACCCATTTGGGCTGTGCCGAAGGTCCGTTCAGATCTGTAGCATTAACTTTATTCCGAACTGCAGGAATAACATTTAAAATGGAAATTCCGCTTTCAGGTAAGGTATAAAGTAATTTATCGCGTCCGTCCCGAGGTTCGTAAACGCCTATGTAAGAATTAGGTGTTTCGTTAGTAATGCTGATCGTTCCTTCTGTGGTTTTCAGATTCATCCAGCTTACATTCGCAAAATAACCTTTAAATTCAGGATAGGTAAAACTTTCGCCCGGAATGGGGTCGTTGTAGTCGTTCTCCCACAAATCATACATTTGTCCGTGCAATCGGTTTTGCCAAACACGATACGGTCCTCCACCCAGCCATCGCTTGCTTAACACTTTCTCTTCGGGATAATCGAATTTCACGCCCAATAAATCTACTACAGCACTGAAATTGTAGCTGTAATTTAAGGTAACTGTTCCTTCAGGAGCAAAAATCCATTCCGCCTTTTCCAGATTTCCAAGTTTGTAGTTTGCTGTAATTACCAGATTATTATCAACTGTTTTAACATCGAACCCGGCAAAAACGGCAGCGTCTTTAAATTCGGTATAAGTTCTGTCCTTCGATTTTGCATCGGGATCATCGTGGTTATAAAACTGATCTAATGATCGATCGGCTCGACGGGCAGCAATAAAACGAGGTCCGTTCCTGAAGTTAATCGTTTTACCATCGACTATTACTCCTTTTAATTCCCCATCTTTATCAGAAAAAGTGAATTGTGTTTTTCCTGCAGTGACAATCAATCTTCCCTCCGACTTTTGTACTGTAGGAATTGAACCGTCCGGTTTTTCGGAATGGTTATTTTCATCCGGTAAAACAAAAGACCATCGCCAGAGCTCTTCTCCCCGATAATTGATAGCGGAAATAAACAACGCATCGGCATTCGGATCTACCAACGTGTTGAGATTTAATTTTCCGGAAGTGTGTGCGGCAATATCAGGTCCTTTTACTTCGCCCTGTTTAATTATTTTTACCGTGCCTTTAGAGTCGCTTTGAGCGGGGAATTTCACTTGCTTCCACACAAATTTGCAAGTGCTGGCGTTCAAAAAATCGTACCGGTTTTCAATGGTGAAAACTCCATTAAAATTTCTATCAATCAACTTTTCAACAATTTGAATGGGACTCCAAACTTCTTTTATCGTGTAATAGCTTCCTTCTTTTTCGTGATGTGGCCCCACAATTCCATCGGCACCCCAGTTTCCCTGATTGTCAATAAAACCGTTCATATCCACACGTTTTAATCCTTCGTCGGCCAATACCCACAAAAATCCTCCGGCACAACGCGGATGGTTGCGCATCATTTCCCAGTAATCGTACAGTCCGGCTCCATGACCACCATCGTACAATCCATGTAGAAACTCGGTTGGCATAAAAATTTCCGGTTTGCGCATATATTCCTGCGATTCGCCATACGAGCGGTAATGCATGGTTTCGAATCCTCCGAAATTTGCCTGCGGATGAATTACAGGTCGTTTCTGAAGGTCGTATTTATGAAATTCAGCGTCTAATTCAGTATTCCAACCGCCTTCGTTGCCGTTGCTCCACCATATTACCGAAGGATGATTCACATCGCGCTCCACCATTTCTTTTACTAATTTGATACCGGTTGGTGTGTCGTATTTTCCGTGCCAGCCTCCAAGTTCGTTTTCAACGTATAACCCGAGTGAATCGCAGGCATCCAAAAATTCAGGATCGGCCGGATAATGCGACAATCGCACTGCATTCATGTTCATACTCTTTATCAACAAAACATCTTCTATGTTTTTAGCTTTGGATAAAGTTCTTCCTGTTTCAGGGCGAAAACTATGACGGTTTACACCTTTAATTAACACTTTCGTACCATTGATGTACAAACCATCCGAAGGGCGAACTTCGATAGTGCGAAAACCGAATTTTTCGGAAATTTGATGCAGTGAATTTCCTTTGTTATCGGCTAATGAAACCTGAGCAGTATAAAGGTTGGGTGTTTCAGCCGTCCAAAGTAATGGATTTTTCACCTGAAAACTGATAATTGTCCGGTCGCTTCCGGTTTTTATTGGCGATGCGTTTTCGGTAATAACTTTTCCTTTCGAATCAAGAATTGTTGTTTTGACTACTGCATTTTCATACGCACGGTTCAGATAACAAATGGCGTTAAATGTTCCATCGGCTTTGGCATCGATTGTAAACTGCGAAATATGCGTTACGGGTTTTGCTTCCAGAAAAACAGGTCGAAAAATGCCACCGAAATTCCAGTAATCGGCACGACGTTCAGCAAGATTTACGCCGGCATTGGTACTTTCTTTACTAACGGTTACTTCCAGCAGATTCTTTATTCCGAATTTAAGTCTACGTCCAATATCGTACGAAAATCTATAAAAGCCACCTTGATGCACTTCACCTGCTTTTTGTCCGTTGATTTTCACTTCGGTATCAGTCATCGAAGCTTCGAACACAATATAAACCTGCTTATTCCGCCAATTTTCAGGCACAACAAATTCGTATTTGTACATGCCTTTTTCGTTGGCAACTCCATCGGGAAAAGCTTTGCCATACCAGCGCATACCGTACTGATAGGTACCAAATCCCTGCAATTCCCAGCACGATGGCACACCAATTTTTGTCCATTTGCCTGAATTTGCTCCATCGGTACAGTAGAAATCCCATTGCACCATATCGTCGGCACCGCGACCGGAAAGGTAAATGCGTTGTGTTGTAACATCCTTATTTTGCGCAAAAAGAGGATAAATAATCAATAAACAATAAAATAACAGATACACACGTAATGTTCTCATGCTTTGATTTCTTTATTTTTTGAAAATAAATATGAAAGTACGAAACCAACAATAAAAATAGTTACCGTACCCAAAACAATAGTCAAATAACTATGAAATACAGTTTGTCCGCTGAATGTCATCCACGAAATAAGTAAAATTCCGGCAATCACGCCAATCAAGGCGTGAATATTATTGATTTTCCGCGATAAATAGCCAAGCAAAAACAAACCCAGCATTCCACCACTGAAAATTCCTGCAAGTTTCCACCAAGCGTCTAAAGCGCTTTTTACGGACATCATAGCTAATCCGATAAACATTCCCAATAACCCAAGTAAAAACGATGCAAGATACAGAATCTTCAAATTCTGTTTTTCGGTACATGTTTTTTTTCTTTTTTGAAAAAAATCGGTCAATATAATGGTAGCCGAACTATTGATACTTGTTGAAATAGTGCTCATTCCGGCAGCAAAAATGGCAGCTACAAGAATACCTGTAACTCCAACCGGTAATTGGTTAATAATGAAATACGGAAAAACTTTATCTCCGGTAATTTCAGCAGGAAGAAGATTCGGATTAGTCTTATAAAAAGCAAAAAGAGCCGTGCCAATAAAAAAGAATAAAGCGCTCACCGGCAAATATAAAATTCCACCGAAAAGAGCCGAAAAACGCGCACTTTTCAGGTCTTTTGCACTTTTAAATCGTTGCACATAATTCTGGTCGATGCCGAAATTCTGCAAATTGATAAAAGTACCATACAACAACATAACCCAAAAAGTAGATGCGTTCAATTCAGCGCCAAACGATCCCAATGAAAATTTATGATATTCATTACCAATTTCAAAAATTTGTTTTGGTCCTTCGGGCAAAGAAAACATCAATACAATAACACAGGTTAATGCCCCGATAATCAGAATTGTACCTTGAATAGCATCAGTCCATAAAACCGCTTTTATTCCTCCGAACACCGAATAAATTATAACTAAAATGCAGGTAACTACAATTATAAACGGAATACTCCAACCGAGCATGGAATGAAGCGGTAAAGCCATTAAAAACAGCACAGAACCAATACGCGCAATTTGAGTCAACAAATAACAGATGGCAGCATAAGCACGTGCCCAATAACCAAAACGTTCTTCCAGAAAACTGTAAGCCGAGGCGCTACTAATATTTCTGTAAAACGGTACAAAATATTTTGCCGCAATAATCGATGCGATAGGAATGCTAAAACTAAAAACCAACGAATTCCAGTTGCCCTGATAAGCATTCCCCGGAAGACCCAGAAAACTAATACTGCTTACATACGTAGCAAATATCGACATGCCGACCACAAAGCCTGGCACAGAACCGCTTCCGTTTGTGTAATCGGCTGCATTTTTATTTTTTCTGATAAATGAACTTCCGAAAATTACTGTTCCGATAGTGAAAACGATAAATATAAAAAGGTCGATATTGCTTATATGCATTTAAAAATAGATTAAATGAACAAAGAATAAAGAATAAAGACAAATTTACAAATTCAATGATTCGATTGCCTTGCGAATTCGTACTTTATGAGCTTCGTCGAATTTATTGAATGGTGCAGCTATATAATCATTGCAAATTCCCAATATGGATAACGCTGATTTCACTCCTTTCAGATAACTTGAACCATAACTGCCAACGGTGTAAATAGTTGAACTTATTTGCATTACTTTTGCATGTAGCTCGCGCACTTTATCGACATCCTTTGCAACTGCTGCATTGTACAATGCCACATATAATTTCGGGAACATATTTGCACCGCCGTTAACACCACCATGCGCACCCATCAAAACCGATTCAGCCATCATTTCTTCAGGTCCTACGAAAAGAGAAAAATCAGGTCTGTCCCGGAATTCATACAAAACAGACTGAAAATAACCCCCATTAGCTGAACTGTCTTTAAATCCGATAACCTTTGAATTTTCGGCTATACGTCGGATTGTTGAAGGTGCAAACGACACTTTGGTGTGTGTTGGCATATTGTATAAAAACAAAGGCAGAGGAAGTTGAGGTAATAATTGCTCATAATATTCAGCTAATTCAGGTTGTCCTGTTGCATAATAATATGGAGGAGCAGAAACTACGGCATCGGCTCCGTTATCGGCAGCCAAGTTTGCTAATGAAACACTATCGACCAACGAAGTATCTGAAATGCCAACAAGCAAAGGCAAACGACCTTTAAGAATTTGTGCGCTTTGCTGAATCATTTCCTTACGTAAACCAAAACTGATACTTTGTGCTTCGCCTGTTGTGCCAAGAATAAACACCCCGTGAACGCCACCAACAATCACATGTTCAATCAAGCATTCCAAACCTTCAACATCTAAAGTGTTGTTATCCAGTAACGGAGTAACTAAAGGTGGTACTATACCACGTAAAACTTTTTCCATGACCCTTATGTCCCCTAAAGGGGATATTATTTATTATTAAAAATTCTGATCAGAAGCAACCCAGTTTCCTTCAGGGGTTAGGGGTTATCCTAATCTTCAAATCATATTCTTTTTTATCCAATGTGTATTTCTTCAACACACCCGGTCCACAACTGCTGTTTCCCAATCCCATCACTGCTGCATCGATATTTAAAATTACTTCTTTACGCGGAATTAGGTTGCAATTATGCGATGCGTTGGCTAAGTCATATGCACTAAAGTGTAATGCTGATGCAGAAAATGGTTTATCAAGCGCAGAAATTTTTATTCCCTGTTTTTTTACATTTGTTAGTGTCAGGAAGCGAATATCTTCATGATTTCCTGTTTCCTGCGGACGTGGATACGGGAATAATTGCTCCGTAACCGTACTTTCCCACAAACCTATCGTTGATGAACTTTTCCGATCGGGGTAATTTTCCCAAGGACCTTCGCCATACCAACTGAATTTTTCTAATTCGGGATTCAATGCCAAAGCAATTCCGAGACGAGGCAAATCAGGTAATGTGCCTTCTTTTCGGAAAATTACCGTTAAATCTATAGTTCTTGATGTTTTTACTGCGTAATGAAATATTGTTATTATTTTACCTGTCTTATATTGAATTGTTTTATATACCGACAACGTAAATAAACCATTTTTCAAAATAGAATCAATTTGAAAGTCCACACTTACTTTTGGTGTATCTAAACCATGTGATATCCAGTCTTTTGCCAGCCAATTTCCAAAACCTTTGTCGTTGTCGGTTGGTGCACGATATGCTTGAACAAGCGGTTGCAACTTGAATCCTTCCGATTGTGCTAACATTTCTTTGCCATTATACTTAAGCGATTTGAAACTTCCATCATTCGTCCATGATACGGAAAAACCTTTGCCTGACACAATAATTCCACCTTTTTCTTTTACCACTTTTAATCTCCCATTATTTTGGAGATCAAATTTTGGCAGTTTAAATTCATTGACAGGAAATTGCTCAGAAGCTACAACAAAACCTGCATCTGCCCAAAGATTTTTATTTTTAAGCTTAAAATAAATATTCAAATGGATTTCTCCGGATAAATGTTCCGTTTTTAAAATCGGAATATCAACAAATGTTGTGTCTCCGGGTTTTGCTTCCGGTACCGGTAGAACGCCGGTTTTTCTGGTTTTTCCGTTTTCAGTCAATTCCCAAACGCAATTGTACAATGATAAATCGGAATGATGCTGACGATTGATAATTTGCAATTTACCATTTACCCATTTTATATCGATTGGTTGATACACTTTTCGTACCTCTTCATACTTAGGAGTAATTTCACGGTTAGTTAAAACTACACCATTCAAACAAAATGCTTTAGAATTTGGATAGTCGCCAAAATCGCCTCCATAAGCCACCATAGTTTTTCCATCGGGCAGTTTTTTAAAAATTCCCTGATCCACCCAATCCCAGATAAAACCACCCAACATGCGCTTGTTGCTGTATATTTCACCCCAATATTCCTGAAAATTTCCGATAGCATTTCCCATGGCATGGGCATATTCACTGGTTATAACCGGACGGTTATCATTGGTGCGGTTGGCAATATCGAGCAATCGTTCCCAACGGGCATTTTCAGCACGCTCAACATCGGAATTTTCTGCTATTCCGGGATTAAGATATTCCTGACGTAGGCGCGGATAAAACCGACTAATCATATCGACAGTGTTTGGATCCGATTCTCCGTTAACGCCTTGTGCTCCTTCGTAATGAATCGGTCGGGTTGTGTCAAAATCCTTTAACCAGGCTGCCAAAGCAGCAAAATTTGGTCCGTAACCACTTTCATTACCCAAACTCCAAATAATTACTGATGGATGATTTTTATCGCGTTCAGCCATGCGAATGCCTCTATCTAAAAAAGCCGAAGCCCAATCAGGACTGGATGCCAATTTTCCTCGTAAACCGTGTGTTTCAATATTTGCTTCATCCATCACATACAAACCAAGCGAGTCGCACAACTCGTACCAGCGAGTAACGTTCGGATAATGAGCTGTTCGAACTGCATTGATGTTTGCTTTTTTCATCAACAAAATATCCTGAAGCATTCGTTCTTCGGTCATAACTTTTCCCAGGAAAGGGTCGTGTTCGTGCCTATTAACTCCACGAAGTCTAACAGGTTTTCCATTTATCAACAGTTGACCGTTTTTAATTTCGACCGATCTGAAACCAATACGTTGACGGATGTTTTCTACTACATTTCCCAAACTATCTTCAAGTGTAATGTTCAATGTATACAGATGCGGAGTTTCAGCCGTCCATTTCAGCGGATTTTGAACTGTTCCCGAAATTCTTCCGGTTTTTCCTGGTCCGCGTTGCGGATTCCATTCGTTCATCAACGATGCTTTATGCTCTTTATTCAGAATTTCATAAGCCGATGCCGATTGGTCGAAAAGTTGCTCAACAGTTGCACGAACCTTATATCCTTTACCTGTCTCATTACCGTAAACAGTCAATTCAGGGTCAATTTCCAAACGAAAATCTGTATAACTTTTATCGGGAATCGTTCGGACAAAAAAATCGCTGATTCTGATTTGTGGAGTGAAATATAACGTTATGTCGCGGTGAATGCCTCCCAAACGCCACATGTCCTGATCTTCGAGGTACGAGCCATCGCTGTATTTATAAACTTCAATTGAGATTTGATTTTCACCCGATTTCAGATATTTTGTAACATTGAATTCCGCAGGTTCCATACTACCTTGACTATAACCTACTTTCTGTCCGTTAATCCAAACATAAAAAGCGCTTTGAACGCCATCAAACCGCAGAAAAATCTGTCCGTTTGCATTCCATTTTTCAGGCAAAGAAAACGTTCGTCGATATTGTCCAACAGGATTTCGTTCAATAAATGCAGTATATTTTTCAGGAGGAGTTGTTGTTACTCTCGGTGGATCGATTTTAAAAGAGTATCCGGCAGAAATATAAATAGGTGTGCCAAATCCATTCACTTCCCAGTTTGCAGGAACGGGAAAGCATTTCCAATCTCGGTCGTTAAAATCAGGTACAAAAAAATCCTTAACTTTTGCTTCGGGCGTTGGCGACCAATGAAATTTCCACATACCATTTAAACTGATTTGTCTGTCGCCCTTAGTTTTATCAAATCCGACAAACGCTGCTCTTGCACATTCACGGTTATTGTGAAGTACCTGATGATTTTCCCAATCGGGCTGTTGAGCCATAGAGGGAAAACTGACGAATAATTGAACTAGAAGATAAAATAGTTTTTTTTTCATGCATTAAAATGACGATGAATAGATACAAATGTAATCAAGTTCTCAATTATGAGTTTTATCTCTTTTTTTAAATAATATGTTGAGTTAAATTATAATAACTTGTTCAGAAACTGAATTCAATTAATGTTGAGCTTATAACAATAGCCACGTTACTAAAATTTACTACAAACATTAAACTATTTCTCCTTACATTTGTCTAATCAAAACACCACAAACACATCTCAAATGAAACTCAGAAAACTGCTAATTTCAATACTTATAACTACAATTGCACTTTCAGTACACGCTCAGCGGCAAATGGAATTTCTCAACCGTGGAGTAGTTGCAACACGTACTTCTGATAATTCAGTTTTTATTGGCTGGCGTTTGCTTGGAACAGATGAACCAGACATTACATTTGATATTTTCAGAACTATCGGCAACAAAACGCCAGTGAAAATAAATACGAAACCGATAATCAAAAGCACTCAATTTACAGACCCGAATGTTGATTTCTCTCAAAATAATACTTACACCGTAAAACCTGCAGGGAAGAAAAGTGGTGAAATTGGAAATTTTACTCTTGTGGCAAATCAACCTGTAGGAAATTTTCTGACAATACCGGTACAAAGTTTACCCGGTTATTCAATTGGCGATGGCTCTGCTGCCGACCTTGATGGCGATGGTGAATATGAGATTATTATTAAACGAGAAATGCGACCTCGTGATAATTCACATGCTGGCGTTACCGGACAAACAAAATTAGAAGCTTATAAACTTGATGGAAAATTTCTCTGGCGTATCGATTTAGGTAAAAATATACGCGAAGGCGCTCATTATACGCCATTTATTGTGTATGATTTGGATGGTGATGGTTGCGCTGAAATAGCAGTTAAAACTTCGGATGGAACAATTGACGGAATCGGAAAAGTACTCGGAGATTCTACAGCCGATCATCGAAACGAAATTGGTAAAATCTATAAAGGACCCGAATGGCTCACAATTTTCGATGGGCGAACAGGCGCTGAAATATGTACTGTTGATTATGTTCCGGGTCGTCATCCCGAAAATCAGAACGCTTCACCTGCGGAGGTTAAAACAATCTGGGGCGATGATAATTACAACCGTTCTGAGCGATATTTGGCTTGTGTAGCATATTTAGATGGCGTACATCCAAGTCTGATAATGTGCAGAGGTTATTACACGCGATCAGTGTTGGTTGCTTGGGATTTTAAAGAAAATAAGCTTACGCAACGATGGATTTTCGATAGCGATGATGAAACTCCAGGAAATCGAAGTTATCGCGGACAGGGAGCACACAGCATAACTGTTGGAGATGTTGACAATGATGGGAAAGATGAAATAATTTATGGCGCGGCAGCTATTGATGATAATGGAAAAGGTATGTATTCTACCCGTCTTGGACATGGCGATGCTTTGCATCTTTCCGATTTAGACCCTGAACGTACCGGAATGGAAGTTTGGATGGTACATGAAAGTCCAAGCAATATTGCCGGATGTGAATTTCGGGATGCAAAAACAGGGGAACTGATCTGGGGATTTCCATCTGAAGGCGATGTAGGACGCGGATTAACTGCAAATATCCACCCTAATTATCCAGGTAACGAATGTTGGGCTTTTGGTCCCGGTATGCGTGGACTTTATTCAGCCAAAGGAAAACTGATTTCTGAAAAATCACCCCGTACATGTAACTTTAGAGTTTATTGGGATGGCGATTTGCAGGATGAATTGCTCGACAGGAATTATGTGGCAAAATATAACTGGGAAAAGGACAGTTTAGAAACACTTTTGTTAGCAAATGATTGCAGATGGAACAATGGAACGAAAGCAACACCCGTGCTTAGCGCCGATTTGTTTGGCGATTGGCGCGAAGAAATAATCTGGCGAACAGTAGATAATACTGCGCTAAGAATTTACACCACAACTATCCCTTCGGAACACCGGTTGGTAACTTTAATGCATGATCCGGTTTATAGGTTGAGTATTGCATGGCAAAATGTTGGTTACAATCAACCCCCACACACCGGTTATTATATAGGCGATGACATGAAGCCAGCGCCAAAACCGAATATTTTTACAGTAAAAAGCACTTCAAATCGTTGAATGTATTAGTTTTATAAAATTTACTTACATGCAATATTGTAAGTTATAAACAAATTTCAAGTTGAGTTAATACAAAAAAAATATCATATCTGTCAATTAAAATCGGATTACGATATTATTTTTCGTTCTCCGATTTTTTTAAGTTTTATACCATTTTCTTCATTATTCCTCTAATGTTAAATAATTCATTACCAACAAAAAATACACATAAAAAAGATAATATGTCCACATAATGACAAAAATATGACAGTAATTTTGCAATGTGTTCTTTCAAAATTATAAAAAATCAATATTTCAATGAAAAAATTGCTCCTATCACTTACAGTATTATTTTTTTCGTTTCAAATTTTCGCGCAAACTGCCACAATTACCGAAGCTTCAGGTTGGTTAGAGTCCGCTTTTGTAAAATGGACTCCGGCAATCGGTGCCGACAGTTATAACGTTTACTTTTCCGGTATGGGCATTGTTAACCGAAAGATTGACACACAACTTATTCGGAGTTATGGAACTTATTTTCGGGCGGATGTTTTAGGACTTCAGCCGGGAAATTATACAATAAAAGTTGTCCCCGTTTTTTCTGGAATTGAAGGTTCAGCTTCTGAAACTGGCACTTTAACGGTATTGCCTCACGACCGAACCGGATTTGCATTTGCAAACGGAAGAGTGCCGGGTGCTTATAAAGCTGATGGAACTCTAAAAGACAATGCAGTTATAATTTATATTACGCAAAATACTAAAAATACCATCTCAATGAATGTTACCGGAGCCAATGCAAATCCTTGCGTTGGTTTTCAGGCAATTTTGGATGGTTTCAAAAAAGGAAAAGATTTACGGCCGCTTATAGTTCGTATGATAGGTCAAATTACCGATCCTGCATTTTTATACAGCGGTGATATTGTAGTTGAAAACAATAATAATGCTGCGAGTTTTATTACCATTGAAGGTGTAGGCGACGATGCTGTGGCCGATGGTTGGGGAATTCGTATTAAAAATGCTTCCAACATTGAACTTCGTAACTTCGGTTCGATGAATGTGGACAGCAAAGAAGGGGACAATATAAGCGTTCAACAAGAGAATGATTACGTTTGGGTACACAACCTCGATTTGTTTTACGGACATGCCGGCAGCGATGCCGACCAAATAAAAGGAGATGGTGCAATGGATGTTAAACGCTCTACTTATGTAACACTCTCGTATAATCATTTCTGGGATACAGGAAAATCAAATTTATTGGGTTTAAGCGAGGGAACAACTTCAGGTTTATTCATAACATATCATCACAACTGGTACGATCATTCCGATTCACGCCATCCACGAGTTCGTTATTATTCGGCACATGTTTACAATAATTACTATGATGGAATTGCAAAATATGGTGTTGGTTCAACAATGGGTTCTTCCGTTTTTGTAGAAAGTAACCTTTTCCGTAACTGTAAATACCCTATGTTAACTTCAATGCAGGGTACAGATATTTTTTATGATGGTACAGGAACATTTTCAAGCGAAGATGGGGGCACAATTAAATCGTTTAACAACGCAATTAGCGGACAAACACGGTATATTCCTTATCATTCAACAAATTATCCGGTTGAGTTTGATGCAGTAGAAGCAACTACAAGAGGAGAAATAATCAGTAGTGCCATTAAATCAAAAAAAGGTGCTAACACATATAACAATTTCGATACCGATCCGGCTCATTATGTTAAAAATTTAGTCCCCGACGATCCTGAAACAGCCAAAACAAAAGTTATGAATTATGCCGGCCGTGTTAATGGTGGTGATTTCAAATGGACTTTCAATAATGCTGTGGACGATGCTTCTTATGCAGTAAATACAGGATTAAAAACAGCGTTAACTAATTACAGTACAAAACTGATATTAATCCAAGGCGAATCATCTGTTGTTAACAGCACACAAACAATTTCTTCAACCGACAATAAAGACCAAACTGTTCCTTCAGGCACAGCCATTGAACCAATTGTAATTACGTGGGGAGGTGATGCTACAGATGCAAATGTTACAGGATTACCTGCATCTGGAATTAATTTTGTTAAAAATACAACCGAAAAAACCATTACTATTAGTGGAACACCTACAGCTGATGTAATCTATACTGTAACTACTTCGGGAATTTCCGGAAGTCCTGTAAGTTTAACTGGTACAATAACAGTTAGTTCAGGCGGAAGTGTAAATCCCGATATGATTCATAACTTTACCCTTTCGGGCAAGAACAGCTCATTTTACAGTATTACTGGAAACTTATCAACCGGTTATGGTACCGTATCGTACGAAGGTCTTTCGTTAACGCAATGTTTAAAAATCGAATCGACTACCAACATTTCATTTACAACCACACAGGCAGGAAGTCTCACTTTAGTTTTTAATGGTGCTTACACAGGTACAATTAAAATCGATAATAACACCATCAATGTAACTTCTACGGGCATCATAACTTATTCATTAGATGCCGGAACTCATACAATAACTAAAGGAAGCGGCTCAACATACTTGTTCTTAATGAGCATGGTTTATAATACAACTGGTATTATATCTGGGAAAAAGACTGGAAATATCGAAAACTTGAAGATTTATCCAAATCCTGCTATAAATGAAGCAATGGTCATTTGTGAATTCGAAATTGAAAAAATTGAAATATTTAATCTTTCTGGTGTAAAAGTTAAAACAAATATAAGTTTTGAACAAATTGTTGATATCAGCAACTTAAATAGAGGCACTTATTTTTTAAGGGCATTTACGAAAGAAGGTACATTTACACAGAAGTTAATAAAAGAATAGAGAAAGTTAACCATTAAGACAACTTTCATGTTTCAATTAAAGACCGAAACCTAATTGGATGATTTTTTAGAATAACATCTATAATATCCAGAATAAAAAATAGCCAATCCTCAGCAAAAATCGGGAAGGAATGGCTATTTTTACATTTAGAAATGTTGAAAAAATGGGTTAATATCTAAAACTGCTTCCTCCAAGAAATTCACGCAACAAAGAAGTAGGTGGAATTTCTCTGTCAGGAATTGGAACAAAATAATTCAAAAACTTTAACAAACGATGCGTTTCGGTGTATTCATCGCAGTATTTAGGCACTTCAGCAAGTATTGGTTCGGCATGTTTTTTTAATACCGCAAATTCAAAAAGTAATGCTGAATTAAACATAACATCAGCATTTTCCTGATAGGGATAAATCCATTTTTCTTCACCGCGTCGCACACTTGGCCATCGTGCAATAGTTTCTCGTGCCGAATAATTTCGGAATCTATAGTCACGTATAATCCTCCGTAAAAGCCTGGTGTCAGTTGTTGGTATCCAAT
This sequence comes from uncultured Paludibacter sp., assembly GCA_964396515.1. Classification (GTDB taxonomy): domain Bacteria; phylum Bacteroidota; class Bacteroidia; order Bacteroidales; family Paludibacteraceae; genus Paludibacter. Next base: position 13,485 of record CAYNGF010000009.1, on the reverse strand, counting down.
TATGATTATCAATAGATATGGTAGTGAGTGGTGAAACATAAACTTTAAAAGTAAGCTCCTGCGAAATACCGGGTAATAAATCAGGATTTAGGGCATGAATTCCTTCAAGAATTAGAATATTTTCATCTCGCAATCTCATTTTATCGCCCTTATAATTCCTTTTCCCGTTTTCAAAATTAAAAAAGGGAATCTCTATTTCTTCACCACTAAGTAACTTATTAATGTGATCATTGAATAATTTAAGGTCGAGGGCATTTAAATGTTCAAAATCCCATTCTCCGTTTTCATCGAGTGGAGTCTCATCTCGGTTTACAAAATAATTGTCTAATGAAATTGAAAGTGGTTTAAGTCCGCAAACCATTAATTGAATGGAGAGTCTCTTACTGAAAGTGGTTTTCCCGGACGAAGAAGGACCTGAAATTAGCACAATTTTTACATTATTTGCACGTTGGGAAATCATATCGGCAATATAAGCAACTTTCTTCTCGTGAAGCGCTTCAGATACTTTTATTAAATTGAATGATTGATTATTTCTGCAAGCTATGTTAAATTCACCAACGTTATTTAGATTCATTATTTTATTCCAGCCTAAAAATTCCTGAAATATTTCATAAATTCGAGGCTGTGGCACTACCCTTTCAAGTGTTAAAGGATTTTCCCGATTTGGTACAACCAGTAACAGTCCATCATAATAAGTTACAATATCATATAATTTAATGTAACCTGTTGATGGGAGTAAAACACTGTTATAATAATCGATGAAATCGTCGATTCTGAAAAAGCGACAGTAAGGATTCCCCAGTGTATCGAAAAGTGAAATTTTATCGGTGTGATGAGGTTGCTTTGAAAAAAGGGCTTTAACTTCTGTGGTTTGTTTTTCTTCAGTGTTAATAGGACGGTCTGCTGCAACAATTTCATTAATTCGCTTTTTTAAGCTGTCAATAAATTTTTGATCGAGCGGAACACCGGCATTTTCTACTCTGCAATAATAACCTTTTGAGATGGGATGTTCTATACGAATATAAGCTTCGGGATATAGTTCAGAAATAGCTTTAGATAGAATCATGCTTAAAGTACGAACATAAACCCTCATACCAGAGGAGCTGCTTAAATCGATAAACTCGATATCTTTCGGTTTATAAATAATAAAATTCAACGATTCTACCTTATAATTTACCCTTGCAGCCACTACCTGATATGGAAGCTGAATATTCAAATCTGAATATATTTCAGTTAACGAAGTTCCTAAAGGATAATCGTGAAAAGTTTTGGTGTTTTTACAATAAATTGTTACATTTTTATTCATAAAATTATTTTTGTAGAATGCTGCTTTTTTAATTGTGTGTGTAAAAATACTTATTTTTTTAAAAACATAACTTTGTGTGTAAATGAATTTAAAGTACTTTTGCAAAAAAATTTAAGATTTAGTCACGCTTATGAATTATACTTTGTACGATTTTCTTACGCTTGTTGGATCTCTTGGGCTTTTCTTGTTCGGGATGAAAACTATGAGTGAGGCACTACAAAAAGTTGCCGGTCCAAAACTTCGTGGAATACTTGCAGCAATGACCAAAAACAAGTTTACCGGAGTTTTAACAGGTTTACTTATTACAGCCATTGTTCAATCTTCATCAGCCACTACCGTTATGGTGGTAAGTTTTGTTAATGCTGGTCTGCTCACATTACTTCAATCTATAACAGTAATAATGGGAGCTAATATTGGTACAACTGTTACAGCATGGATTATTTCACTCTTTGGATTTAAAGTAAGCATTGCGAAAATAGCAATACCACTCATTGGATTTTCAATACCGTTCATTTTTTCAAAAAGTAATAATAAAAAATCATGGGGCGAGGTAATTCTGGGATTTGCTTTACTTTTTTTTGGGCTCGATTTACTTAAAAATTCTGTTCCGGATTTACAAAGCAACCCCGAAATACTCAGTTTTCTTACCCGGTTTACTCAATCAGGTTTTACTTCGGTACTAATTTTTGTACTTATTGGAACATTGATGACCATAGTAGTACAATCATCGAGTGCAACAGTAGCTATCACACTAATTATGTGCAGCAAAGGTTGGATATCTTTTGAACTTGGAGCTGCAATGGTACTGGGTGAAAACATAGGAACCACAATTACAGCTAATATTGCCGCAATCCCGGCAAACATTTCTGCAAAAAGAGCCGCATTAGCACACCTAACTTTTAATATATTCGGGGTAATTTGGATGCTGCTAATTTTTTATCCTTTTACTCGTATGATTATTTCAATTGTAACTGCCATAGGTCCCGGAAATCCAACTGATATAACTTCTTTTTCTCATTCGATCGATGTATCAACCATGTCAAGAATTACATCTGGGACTAAGCTTGCTGGAAGCGATCTGTTATTAAGCGAACAATTAATAAAATTGCAAACCGCTACTTCGTACGGATTATCGCTTTTTCACAGCATGTTTAATATTGTCAATACTTTCGTTTTAATATGGTTTGCTAAGTTAATTGAAACTGTTGTTTCTAAAATTATTAAAAAGAAATCAACCGATGAAGAAGAATTTCAATTACAATTTATCTCAACAGGGATGCTATCCACTTCAGAATTATCGGTGATACAGGCATGGAAAGAAACAAAAGCATATGCTGAACGAAACGAACGTATGTTCGGTCTGGTTCGCGATTTGTTCAACGAAACAAACGAAAATGAATTTGTAAGAAAATTCTCTCGCATTCAGAAATACGAAAATATCAGTGATAATATGGAGGTTGAAATTGCCCGATATCTTACAAAAGTATCCGAAGGCAGACTAAGTGAGAACAGCAAACATCAGGTTCAAACATTGCTTCGGGTAATTTCTGAGATAGAAAGTATAGGCGATAGTTGTTTTAATCTTGCCCGGATTATAGCCCGAAAACGGGATGACAAATCTGTTTACACCCGAGACATGAATGATAATATAGATTTAATGATGAATTTAATTGAAGGTGCTCTTCATCAAATGAGAGATGCTATGGACAATGATGATGTAAGTAAAGATGAATTCAACAAATCTGTTAATCTCGAAAATGAAATCAATAATTTTAGAAACAGATTAAGAATACAAAATATTGCCGATGTAAACGAAAAGAAATATGAATATCAAGCTAGTATTACCTACATGGATATGATCGTAGAGTGTGAAAAATTAGGGGATTATGTTATTAATGTCGTGGAAGCTTTACACGAAGCATCAATAAACGAAAAGTAATCTATCTTTTCAATTCTTGAATTCAACTAGCAAATGCAACTTTTAGGTGAACGACAAAAAGGAGTAAAGAATAATTATTTTTTCAGAGAGGAAAAGAGAGACAATGCCCCCCTTTGGCTCCGCTGAATGGATAAAGATTACTATCTTTGCTTTTTTTGTCCGTCCAAAGAAATTAAAGTTGCAGTTGAGTAAACATATAACCGAAAAGCAAAGGTATGCAATTTCCATGATGTTGCAAATACCCATGACCAAAAAAGCGATAGCAGAGGCTATTGGAGTAGATAAAAGCACAGTGTACAGGAAACTGAAGCGTAATAGCGATGGACGTAGCGGTAGCTATAGTATGGATCTTGTCCAGCGTAAAGCAGATAAGCGCAAGGCTCAAAAACCACACAAAGAAGTGCTTACCGAACAGATTAAAAAACGGATAATAAAGCTGTTGAATAAAGGTTTTAGCCCAGAACAAATTGCTGGAAGAAGTCGTTTAAACGGTATTTCAATGGTGTCACACGAAACTATTTATCGTTGGATATGGCAGGACAAACGCAATGGAGGTAAGCTTCATAAGTATCTTCGCAGGCAAGGACGCAAGTATGCCAAGCGAGGTTCGAAAAATGAAGGACAAGGATTTATTCCTAACAGAGTGGATAGTGATCAGCGTCCATCAATAGTCGAACAAAAACAGAGATTTGTTGATTTAGAGATAGATACAAGGTAAGAACCACAAAGGTGCAATCCTTACCATCATAGATAGAGCAACAAGCAGAGTCCGGATACGCAAGTTATCGGGAAAAGAAGCCAACTCTGTAGCCAAAATTACAACTTGGGCACTGCACAAAGTAAAAAAACTTAATACATACAATTACGGCTGATAATGGAAAGGAATTTGCTAAGCACGAGAAAATTGCACGAAAATTGGAAATAAATTTCTATTTTTGCAAACCGTACCATTCATGGGAACGTGGTGCCTATGAAAACACAAATGGACTGATTAGGCAGTATATCCCAAAAGGAACGGAATTTAGTGGAGTAACAAACAAGCAGATTAAACGGATTGAAAACATCCTTAACAATCAACCTCGTAAAAGACTTGGATACCTCACACCAAACAAAAAATTTAAACAAATTATTTATCAGAATTCAGTTGCATTTGCTAGTTGAATTCAGCATTAACTAAAATCAAATGGATTATTTACTTATTCTCGGAGGTTTTGTTGTTCTTATTTACAGTGCACATTTTCTTGTAGATGGATCAACAGGTCTTGCAAAAAGATTTAACGTCCCAAATCTGATAATTGGTTTAACTATAGTAGCATTGGGAACATCAGCACCTGAACTTGTAGTAAATATCGTTGCAGCAATTAATCCAGGTTCAAATGATATAGCACTTACGAATGTTATCGGAAGCAATAATATCAATGTTTTTGTAATTCTTGGTTTATCTGCTGCCATTTATCCTATTGCATCACGAAAAAGTTCTAGAAAATTTGATATTCCGCTAAGTATTTTAGCACCTATTATGGTATTTTTGCTTAGTATCGATGGTGAACTTTCTCGCCCCGATGGAGCTATACTGATGTTATTTTTCGCGTGGTTTATGTTTGTGATGATACGAAACACATTAAACCATCCCAAAAAAATGAATGATGAAGACTTTAAACCGATGAAAATATGGGTTTCGCTGATCATGATTTTTGGTGGGCTTGGAGGATTAATTGCCGGAGCTTATTTAATTGTTCCTTCGGCTGTAAATATTGCTGAAAATCTTGGTGTAAGCCAGGCTGTAATTGGCTTAACAATAGTTGCACTCGGAACATCTCTCCCTGAACTTGCCACATCAGCTGTGGCTGCCCTCAAAAAAAATTCTGACATCGCGCTCGGAAATATAATAGGTTCAAATATCTTTAACATCTTTATGATACTTGGACTAAGTGCAACTATAAAACCTCTAAGTGTTTATAATGGTATGAATATCGATCTTGTTCTTTGTATTATATCGGGGTTGTTAGTCCTCATTTTTGTTTATACCAACAAACAACATAAAATAAAGCGATGGGAAGGAGGAATGTTGTTGTTTATTTACATAAGTTATTTAATCTGGCTTATAGCCGGTTTAAAATAAAATATTCAAATACTGATTAAGTATGGAACTGTTTAACGTTTATCCGCTTTTCGATATAGAAATTGTAAAAGGTATGGGTTGCCGTACTTCTGATCGTCACGGAATTGAGTATCTTGATTTATATGGTGGTCATGCTGTTATTTCTATCGGGCACTCTCATCCTTATTATGTTCAGAAACTTCAGGAACAAACCGAGAAACTTGTATTCTATTCGAATTCCGTTGTCAACAAACTTCAAATTGAGCTTGCGCAAAAACTTGGTAAAATTTCAGGATATGATGACTACTCCCTTTTCCTTATCAACTCCGGTGCTGAAGCAAACGAAAATGCACTAAAACTCGCATCGTTTCACAATAGCCGGAAAAAGATAATAGCTTTCCGTCATTCTTTTCACGGACGTACATCAGCATCGGTAAGGGTAACTGACAATCCAAAAATTGTTGCTCCCATCAATGAAGGATTTGAAGTTGAATTCATTCAATTGAATGATACTGAATCTGTACGTAAATCCTTGATGAATGGTGATGTTTGCGCCGTTATTATTGAAGGGATTCAGGGAATTGGCGGCATAAGAGTTCCAAATCCTGAATTTTTGCAAGATTTGCAAAAAATGTGCAACGAAACAAATACTATACTAATTCTTGACGAAATACAATCGGGTTATGGACGTAGCGGGAAGTTTTTTGCTCATCAACATGCAGGAATCCGTCCTGACTTAATTACGATTGCAAAAGGTATGGGTAACGGATTCCCCATTGGAGGGGTTTTGATAAGTCCGAAATTTAAAGCATCCCATGGTTTGCTCGGCACTACTTTTGGTGGAAGTCATTTAGCTTGTACGGCTGCAATTGCTGTACTCGATGTAATGAAAGCTGAAAATCTCATTACAAATGCCGAAAGAACCGGTAATTATCTGATGAGTGAAATTCGCAAAATTGCAGGCATTAAAGAAGTCAGAGGTATGGGATTAATGATTGGTATCGAGTTTGAACAACCAGTTTCCGAAATTCGTAATAAACTTCTCTTTGAAAAGAAAATATTCACCGGAGTGAGCGGTTCGAACACTATCCGACTTCTTCCTCCGTTGTGTCTGTCGAAAAGTGATGCCTCCATCTTTATCGAACAGTTTAAAGAAGTACTATCTTCCTTTTCTTAGTTATTAAAAAATGACTTATCTGAAAAAAATAATTTTGTTGACAATAGCTTTTTTAACGATTGCTCAATATTTAATTGCAGTCGAATCGTCACCTGTCAGAATTACTTTAAAAACCGGTGAAGTTTATTCGGGCGAAATTATTTTACAAAACGATGAAATAATTCTTATTCGTACTACATCGGGCGAACGATTTCAATTTCCTGTTATTCAAGTAAAATCTATTACAAAAATTACAGATAAAATCGAAGAAATTCAGGGAAATGAAAATATCTATGACGAAATATTACCCTACCAAAGCGAACACAATTTTTGCAGTATAATTGAAGTCTCAGGCGCTAAGAGCAGTGGGAAAAATAGTTTTAGAAACTCAACATCAGGCGAAATGACATTAAGTTTTGGGACACGAAGCATAGCAGGGAAATCCTTGTTTTTGGGCGGAGGTGCAGGCTTTTCTACCATTATTAATTCATCCATCAACCAAATATCAAACTTCGTTCCTGTTTTTGTTCGATTTCAGAGCAATAATTTGATGCAATGGAGAACATCGCCTTATCTTTCACTTGATGCTGGTTATGCTTTTCCGCTAAAAACCACCATGAGTGGAGGCTTTTTTGCTAAACTTTCCGGTGGAATTGTTCACAGGCTGAATTTTAAAACTTCAATACAATTTGGTATTTTTGCACGCATCCAAAATTTTTACGGTAATCTTTCTGAAAATCGTAACGGATCTATTTACACATATTGGGGAAACTCATCAATAAATTCGTTCGGAGCACTTGCAGGTTTCCAGTTTTAAACGTTCTTTTTCATCAAAAATTTACAGGTTTTGTCAATACAATTTTCTATTGATGAAAATTCAAATCCGAATTCACGTATAATTTTTTCAGAACTGTAATAGGATCTATTCGTTACAGATCGAGCCAAATTTCTGTCAAACATTGGTTTAAACCCAAATATCTTGGCTGTAAATTCGACAAAAGCACCTACAGTATAAATAAACCTTTGGCTAATTTTAATAAATGGAGGACTTTTCCCAAATGCTTTAGCCATTTTTTTTAGAATTTCATAATTAGAGTAGTTCCCTTCAACCAATATATATCGTTCTGAATTGGTTTTACTTTTCATTAAGATAATCATTGCCCTGACCACATCTTCAACACAAACATAACCTGATCCGCCATCAATATAAAAGGGCAATCCTTTTCTAACAACAGAAAAAATTTGCGAACTTCCAGTATTCGTTCCGGAATAACCCAAAATTACTCCCGGATTAACAATAACGGCATTTAAACCATTACTAATTGCTTTCCAAACTTCTTGTTCGGAAAAAAACTTGCTTCGTGCGTATGGCGATCGGGTTTTATTATCTTCCCATTTAGAATTTTCATTAACCGGTAAATCATTTTCATTCGTTCCGCATGCGGCAATTGAACTTACGAAACAAAATTTTCGAATCTGCCATTTCATCGAAACTTCTACCATATTTCTTGTTCCCTGAACATTAATTTCATGAATATTGTCGGGGTTGTTGCTAAGTGAAACAACTGCAGCACAATGATAAACTTCACTGATTTCCAGCATTGCATTTTCAAGCGATTCTCTATCTAAAACATCAGCAGTTCTCCACAATATACGTTCGAAATATTTTTCAGGCTCACTTGTGTAAAATCTAAAAATATTTTTCAGAGGCTGAACATTACTTGTTCCCCTGCGTATTGCCACTACTTGTTCGTTTTCCTGCAACAAATGCCACAATAAATGCCCGCCAACCAAACCGGTGGCTCCTGTAACTAATATCATAAAACCAAACTATGAAAATTTAAATAAGTTTCAAAAATACAGAAAGAAAACTGTATTTTTGCACTTTATAAAATCAAAGAATGATACATCCGAAAAAAATATGTGTTTATTGTGGCTCAAGCACACAAGTGAATCCGGTGTATTTTGAAACCGCTCGAAAGTTAGGCGAATTTTTCGCCAAAAATGAAATTGAAGCCATATATGGTGGAGGCTCAATTGGGCTTATGGGTACCCTCGCTGACAGTATCTTAGAAAATAATGGAAAAATTACCGGTATTATTCCACGTTTTATGGTTGAAGAAAACTGGGAACACAACAACTTGAGCGAACTAATAATTGTTGAAACCATGCACGAACGCAAAGAAAAAATGGCATTCATGTCAGATGCTGCTGTGGCACTGCCCGGCGGTTGCGGAACAATGGAAGAATTGCTCGAAGTTATTACATGGAAGCAATTGGGAATATTTACTAAACCCATTGTAATAGTAAATACAAATAATTATTTCGACCACCTTATAGCCATGCTTGAAAAAGCTGTAAACGAAAACTTCATGCGAGAATTGCACAAAAATATTTGGACGGTAGTCGAAAATGCCGAACAAGTATTGTATGCTATCAATAACGCAACGGTTTGGGACAATAGTATCAGAAAATTTGCAGCTATTTAACTTTCAAATAGATACAGATGCCTATAACAGATTCATTAAAAATACTTGCCGATACAATAGGTAGTCAGTCAACAGTATTTTCAACTGATACGGGAAAGATTTTTTTATCTGACACGGCTATTAATATTAATTCATTGCAAAAATTTAAAACCGGATTCGAGGGATTACTTAAACCTTCAACCCCCCAAAATGAACCTTGGGTATTTATAACTTTGCTTATTTTGCTTATAATTTTAGCATATTCATTATTAAGATCTTCAGGCTGGCTAAGAGAATCGGTTCATTCATTTTTTAAGGTAAAAGAACGATCAAGCATTTTCAGTAAAACAACCGTAAGGGATTTCGAATCACAATTTTTTTTGATAATTTTTACGACAGCCGTCATCAGTATGCATATAAATATTTTTATGGGACAGAAGTTTTCTGAATTTTCATTTAATTTATTTGTAAAATTTACAGCGATGACATCGGGTTTTATTCTTATAAAATATTTTTTGATACAAATAACGGGATATGTTTTTTCCAGTGTTCAAAAACTAAAAATTGCACATGAAAGTTATTTTAACATTTATATTTATACCGGAATTCTTCTGTATCCATTATTGATTTTCAAAATTTATTCCTACGAAATTCCTTTGCAAATTATCAATCTCATAATTATTGCTGCAGTTACATTTGGAGGTTTTTTGTTGATTATAAAACTATTTCAAATTTTTTTTGAGAATATTGTAGATACTTTTTATTTATTGTTGTATCTTTGCACCCTCGAAATTTTGCCCTTTTTTCTTCTGTTTAAAGGGTATAGTTTAATAAAATAAGGTGTTTAATCAATAAATAGTAAAGCCTTGAAAATTAAGAAAATACTCGTTTCGCAGCCCTATCCGACGAGTGACAAATCACCCTACTTCGACATTAGCGAAAAATATGGTGTAAAAATTGATTTCCGTCCGTTTATTAAGGTTGAACCAATTTTTGCCAAAGAATTTCGCACACAGCGTATATCAATTCTCGAACACACTGCCATTATTTTCAATGCAAGGCATGGTATTGATCATTTCTTCAGACTCTGCGAAGAAATGCGTATCACTATTCCTGAAACAATGAAATATTTCTGTGTTTCGGAAACCGTTGCAGTATATTTGCAACACTATATACATTATCGTAAACGCAAAGTTTTCTTTTCACAAACCAACAAAATGAGCGATTTGGTTACGATAATGAACAAACATGCCGAAGAGAAATATCTGCTTGTAACATCCGATGTTGTAAATGAAGAATTGATGAGTGTTCTTGAAAATTCAAAAATCAAGTTCAACAAAGCCATGATGTACAAAACTGTAAGTAACGATTTCGGACCCGATGAAAAATTCGACTACGATATGTTGCTTTTCTTCAGCCCTGTGGGAATTTCTTCATTGCTTAAAAATTTTCCGAATTTTGAGCAGGGCGACATACAGATAGGGTGTTTTGGCTCAACAACTGCTCAGGCTGTACACGATGCAGGTCTTCGGCTCGACCTTGTTGCTCCGCAACCAGGTGTTCCATCAATGACCATGGCTCTTGATAATTTTTTGAAAGAACTTTCAAAAAAACACAAAAAGTAAAATTGTAGTAATCAGATTTACTTCACTAATTTTATTTATCCCCAAAAGTTTTGCAATTTATTTGTACTTTTGGGGATATTTTTATGAAAAATTCCATATTGCAAATGAAACAAAATTTGCCCAAAAAGGAAAGACTTTCGGGACTTACAACTATAGGAAAACTTTTTACAGAAGGGAATTCATTTATTGTTTATCCGCTTAGGGTAATTTTTTGCTTTAGTGATTCTAAGTGCGAATTTCCTGTGCAGATTCTTGCCGGAGTATCAAAAAAACGCTTTAAAAAAGCCACTGACCGCAACCTAATAAAAAGACAAATCAAAGAAGCTTACAGACTTAATAAAGAAACTTTTGTTAAATTTTTTACAACGAAAAATGAGTGTGTTCATATTGCTTTTTTTTATATTGCTGACGTACTTCCTGAAAAAAAAATTATTGAAGATAAAATGAAAATTGCACTCACACGAATAATAGAAAAATCAACAGAGAAAACAAATTGAATTTAAAATTTTGAAAAAATTAATCCGAAAAATATTTCTGCTACCGGTATATTTCTATCGCTATAGTATCTCCCCTCTTCTGCCGCCCAGTTGCAGATATACACCTACATGCTCGCAATACACCATCGAAGCAGTAATGAAACACGGAATTTTCAAAGGCGGGTGGCTGGCAATAAAACGCATTTTGAGTTGCAATCCTTGGGGTGGCAGTGGTTACGATCCTGTACCATAAACGAATTAATTTTTTTGGTTTCATAATCATAAATTTGTATCTTTGTTCAATCGCTTTGAAAAAAGAAAAGTTACAGAATGACAAATTTTAAAGTACACTTCCTTTTTTCGATGCCTTTGTCGGCATTGTATGGATTAGCTACTGAAATCAGAAATTATTTATTTGATTGCAATTTTTTTAAATCGGTAAAATTTCCGATTCCGGTAATTTCAGTTGGCAACTTAGCTGCAGGCGGAACAGGGAAAACTCCTCACACTGAATTTATTTTAAATGTATTAAATAAATCATATAAATGTGCTGTTTTGAGCCGTGGATATAAACGAACAACTACCGGTTTTATTCGAGTGAATGAGCGTTCAAACTTTACTGAAGTTGGAGATGAACCCTTACAAATAGCACGTAAATTTTCCAATGTTAATGTGGCTGTTGCTGAAAAAAGAGCTTATGGTATAAAAAAAATAGTTGAAAAATATCCGGAAACGAATGTGGTTATTCTCGATGACGCTTTCCAACACAGGCAGGTAAAACCAAGCTTTTCAATACTACTAACAAGCTACGGAAAACTATTCACAACGGATTATTTATTACCAGCAGGATTTTTAAGAGAAAGACGAAAAAATTATAAACGTGCAGACATAATAATTGTAACAAAATGTCCTGTAAATATTGGAAAAGACGAGATCAATGCTATCCGAATGAAAATTAATCCATTTCAAAATCAAAGGATATTTTTTTCAGGATATGAATATTCCGATTTAATCCCCGTTTTTAACGATGGAAACAACATAAAAATAGATTTCAACGATTTAAAAAACAGAAAATACACAGGGCTAATACTCACAGGAATTGCATCAACCAAAGAGTTTTGGGACAAAACACGTGAATTATGCGACGATACTGTAACTTTATCTTATCCTGATCATCATGATTTCACTCGCAACGATATAAGAAAAATCGAACAAAAATTCAGAAACATAAAAAACGATGCCAAAATTATTATTACAACCGAAAAAGATGCTATAAGATTGGTTGATAACAAATTTTTATCACAAGAAATAAAACAGTACATTTTCTACATACAGATTTTTGTAAAAATACTTGATAATAACGAAGATTTATTCATTAAAACTATTACCGACCATGTTGGAAAAAATAAATGAAACAGCTGATTTTCTCAAATCGAAATTAAATGGTGAAATAAAAACGGGTATCATTCTCGGTACAGGACTTGGAAATCTTGTAACTCAACTGACTGAAACAACTGAAATTCCTTACGAAACAATTCCGAACTTTCCGGTTTCGACAGTTGAAGGTCATAGCGGAAAACTGATTGTGGGAAAGCTCGGTGGAGTAAACGTACTTGCAATGCAGGGGCGATTTCATTATTACGAAGGCTACGACATGAAAACCGTTACTTTTCCCGTAAGAGTAATGAAAGCGCTCGGAATCGAAAACTTACTTGTATCAAATGCTTCGGGTGGAATGAATCCCGATTTCGAAATCGGCGATTTGATGATAATTACCGATCATATCAATCTTTTTCCCGAACATCCATTACGTGGTAAAAACTATAACGAATTGGGCACAAGATTTCCAGACATGAGTGAAGCCTATTCAAAAGAATTGATTGAAAAAGCAAGAAAGATTGCCGCTGTTAACGGGATTAAAGTTGTAGAAGGAGTATATGTAGGAACAACCGGCCCTACATTCGAAACTCCCGCCGAATATCGGTATTTTCGTATAATTGGAGGCGATGCAGTGGGTATGAGTACTGTACCCGAAGTAATTGTTGCAAACCATGCCGGAATGCGCTGCTTCGGTATATCAATTATTACTGACCTTGGCGTTCCGGGAAAAATTGTAGAAGTTACACACGAAGAAGTACAGCAAATTGGCAACGCCGTACAACCTCTTATGACGCTGATAATGAAAGAAATCATTAAGGTACTGTGAGAGTTTTTGTAGAAAAATTGACCGTCAAGGCATATTCTTCAGAAAATTTGAATTTAAAGCTCTGAACTTTTTATGAGTTTTTGCGTTTAAAAAAACAGTTTAAAAAAACAATATAAATTATTCACACGTAAAAAAAATTTAAATATGGCACTGGAATTTACAGACGAAAACATTCAGGACGCAATAAAAAGCGGTAAACCTGTTGTAG